>DATCMG010000629.1:0-20016 GCA_036563555.1 Roseomonas sp.
AGCAGCCGCGCGATGGAGGTGCCGGGCAGGATGGCGGTGACGGCCTGCTCCATTTCCGTCACCTCCCCGACCTCGCGCAGGAAATCATAGGTGGTGCGGGCCGAGAAATCCTGCTCCGTATAGCCCGGCGCATAGCCCTGCCGGATGAAGCGCTCCTCCAACTGGATCGGCAACTCGTCACCCCTGTGCAGGATAGCCGAGCCCGGCACCCGGCCGCCACGTGGCAGGCCGAGCGCATCCGCCGCCTCATCGGTCAGGGATGCGATGCCGAGCGCCAGCACCTCGCAGGACCATTCCATCCCGCGCCCGCGGATTTCCTCCGCGATGCTCTCGATGCTGGTCAGCCCGCTGCGCGGTTTTCCCTCGGTTACGAAGGTGCCGACCCCGGGAACCTTCCGCAGCCGTCCCTCGCGCGCCAGTTCCGCAAAGGCGCGGTTCACGGTGATGCGGGAAACCCCGAGCATCGGACCCAACTCGTTCTCGCTCGGGATGCGCGCATGGGGCGCCCATTCGCCGGAGGCGATGCGCGACAGCACGAAATCCTTCACCGCCTCATACCGAGGCTTGGGCGCGCCGCCGTCAGGCATGGAAGCAGCCCGCCGCCAGTGTCTTCCAATAACTGAAGGTCTGGGCGAAGCGGTTCAGGACGTGGCGCCCGGCCCGGATCGCGGCGGTAACCTGCGGTACGGCATTTGCCGATCCGGCATTCAGTCCCGAAACACCGATCACGGGGAGAGAGGCCGTGTCCGCCATGCGCTTCGCCCCGTCCGGTTTGCTCATCGGCCGACCCCGAGGTCCAAACCCCCCTTGATCCGCCAAGTCTCGGAAGGTTGCTCTCATAACTTGTCATGTCAAGTTGGGATTAGCTGGTGGGATCGCAACGGCATGGCCGGCAGCCCAACAAAACGCAGGGCCAACCGTGCCGGTGAGCTGATGGCCGCACAGCAAGCCCGGCGCTAACATCGGCGCAGCCCAAGGACCGCCCCGATGCAACGACGTGCCCTCCTGTCCCTTGCCGCCCTGTCACCCCTGGCGGCACGGGCCCAGGCCCGGTGGTCGCCGGACGCGCCGGTGCGGATGATCGTGCCCTTCGCTCCCGGTGGATCGCAGGATGTGCTCGGCCGCCTGTTGGCCCAGGCTGCCGGCCCGATTCTGGGTCAGACGGTGGTGGTCGAAAACCGCGCCGGCGCCGGCGGCGTGCTGGGCGCCGAGGCGGTGGCCCGCGCGGCGCCGGATGGCCTGACCATCCTCCTCGCGACGGCGGGCCAGCTCACCATCGCCAAGGCTATCGGCCGGCGCCTGCCCTATGACCCGATCACCGATTTCGCGCCGATCCTGCATCTCAGCGACAGCCCCGTTGCCCTGCTCGCCGCGCCGCAACTCGGTGTCGCAGACGCGCAGGCCCTGCTGCGCCTGGCGCGGGGGGCGCCGCAGCCGCTGCCCTACGCCTCCACCGGCATCGGCACGAATACGCATCTCATCATGGAGGATCTGAAGGCGCGGGAGCGCCTGAATATCGAGCACGTGCCCTATCGCGGCGCGGCCGCGGCCTTCAACGACCTGGCCGCAGGGCGGATCTCGTTGATGTTCGTCTCCGTCCCCTCCGTACTCGCCGCCACCGGCGCGCAATTCAAGCTGGTGGCCGTGACCTCCCGCGAGCGTTTCCCCGCGACGCCGGACATCCCCACCCTGATTGAGGCGGGAGTGCCGGGATTCGAGGCGAGCATCTGGACCGGCATCGAAGCCCCGAAGGGCACGCCCGCGCCCATTATCGCGCGCCTCGCCGAGGCCTTCCGCACGGCGATGGCAACGGATCTCGTCCGCACGCGGCTCGACGGACTCGGCGTCACCCCGAATGGGGGCGACGGTGCCGCCTTCGCGGCCCTGCTGCGCGAGGACCTGGACCGCTGGACCCGCGTGGCCGCGCCACTCGACATACGCCTGGACTGAGCGCCAGGCATCAGTGCTGGCGGGGCCCGGTCAGCTCCTGCGCCACCATCGCCTCCGCGACGATGGCGCGCAGGGGGCCGCGCCTTCCTCCGGGCGCGCCGCCTCCAGCACGGCCACGACCTGCGTTACCTTCCTGGCGGCGTTCCGGAGGAAGGCGGCGGGTGGGACGATGGGCCTGGCGGCCCCGGGCGGACAGCCGGGTCGTCTCGATGGCAGTGATCGGCGCCGCCTATCCCTCCCGCCCGAAGCCCCGCGACAGCGCGGCATCCAGCGCCGATGGATCGAGTGGATCGAGCAGCGGATTGCGGCGTAGGTCGCGCGCCCAGAGTGCCTCAAGCGCCGTGACCACCGCCTCCGTCACCGGCATGGCGATGCCGCGCCCGCGTGCGAGCCACAGATAGAAGGCGAGGCCATAGGGCACGTCCTCCGTGACGTAGCGCGTTTCCATCGCCGCGGGGCCGAGCACCGCTCCGCGCGACACCGCGATCGCCGCCGCCATCTCCGCCAATGGCGCGAGCGGCACGCCATTCGCCCGGTGCAGCGATTCATCGAGGCCCAGCACAGCCACGCCGAAGGATTCCGCCAGCGCCGCGCGTTCGGCCGCCAGCGCCTCCATCATCCGGCAGGCGGCGGGGGTCATCAGCCCGTATTGCGGCCATTCCTCCGCGCGTTCGATTCGCGTGACATTGGTCAGGGCCAGAACCGCGTGGATGATCGGATTGGCATTCGCCAGCCCCGCATGCAGCGCGTGCGGCGCCACCGGGCTCGCATGGCCGAACAGCGCCGTCGCCAGCGCGCCCATCTCCGCGGCGGCATCGGCGGGCACGGCCGCCATGTCCACCGCGGCGCGCACGGCCGCCACGCGCACGCGCCCCGGCGCCGGCCGGCGCGCCGTGACGGGGGTGGTCGCCATGGCCCCGATCGGCGCACGGCGCGCGGATGCCCCACGCCCAGCCATCAGCGCATCCAGCGCCAGCGGCGCCAGCGACGCCGCCGGCGCGATCAGCAGGGGCAGGCCTGGTGGCAGCGCCTCCGCGATGCGCGGCAGCAGCGCGGGGAAGGCATAGGCCGGCACGGCCAGCAGCGCGGCGTCGGCATCCCCGAGCGCATCGGCCAGGCTGTGCGCCACTCGCAACGGCACGCGGCCCGTCACAGCCCCTTCCGCCTCGATCCCGCCATTGATTCCATCCGTCCCGGCGCCGGATGGCGACCAGAGCGACACCTCATGCCCGCGCGAGGCCGCCAGAACCGCCGCCGCCGGCCCCACGGCGCCCGCCCCCAATACGCTCAGCCGCATCGCGCCAATCCTTCCCCGATCGGCCGTGATCATCCCGACACCGCCCCGCCCGGCAAGGCCGCCGTGTCGGATTTCCGTCCTGGCCCCGATCCTGCGTAATCTGCCGCAAACCCCCATGGGAGCCCCGACGATGACGACCACCCGCCGCAGCGCCCTGCTTCTTCCCGCCGCCCTGGGCCCCGCCTCCACGGCTCGGGCGCAGACGGCGCCGCAGGCCGCACCCCCCGCCACGGGCCCCTGGCCCAACCGCCCCGTGCGAATCATCGTCCCCGCGCCCGGCGGCGGTGGCACGGCCGACACCCTGGCCCGCATCTTCGCGCAGGAAATGGAGAAGCGCATCAGCCAGCGCGTGCTGATCGACAACCGCGGCGGCGCCAACGGCAATATCGGCGCGCTGGCCGGGGCCCGTTCCGCGCCCGATGGCTACACCATCCTCTGGTCCTGGGCCGGCACGCTCGCGACCGGCCCGGCCCTTTACAAGGACCTTCCCTTCGACCCGGAAAAGGATTTCGAGCCGGTCGTGCTGATTGGCAACGTGCCGAACGTGCTGGTGGTCAACAAGGAGCTCGGCATTCGCACGCTGGAGCAGTTCGGCGCCTATGCCCGCGCCAACCCGAATGCCATCAATTTCGGCTCCACCGGCAACGGCTCGTCGATGCATCTGGCCGGTGAGCTCTACAAGTCGCTGACCGGCACGCAGATGACGCATGTGCCCTACACCGCCCCGGCGGCAGGGGTGACGGACCTGCTCTCCGGCCGCATCCAGGCGATGTTCAACCTCATCACCGGCGTCGTGGGCCAGGTGAAAGCGGGGGCGGTCACCCCCATCGCCGTGCTGGACGACCGCCGCTCGCCGCAGCTTCCCGACGTGCCCACCACGGCCGAACTCGGCATGCCCGGCCTCGTCTTCGGAACCTGGTTCGGCCTTTTCCTACCGAAAGGCTCGGATCCGGATTTCGTCCGGCGCCTCAATACCATCGCCAATGAGATCCTTAACGATCCCGAAGCGAAGGCGCGTTTCGAGCAGTCGGGCATGGCAACGCTGGGCGGGCCGCCCGAGCGGCTGGCGACCCTCCTGCACGAGGAGATCGAGCGGCACGCGGCGCTGGTGCGGGCTTCGGGTGCGCGGAACGAATAGAAAAGGCCGGGGAGAAGTATTCTCCCCGGATCCCTCATCTATTTTTCCGGGTTTGGCTGGCGCCCTACGGCGCTGGCGGCTCGGATTCGCCCAGTGACTGCATCAGGCGGTTCGCATTGGCGAACATCGCGATGGAATGGATGAGGTCCAGCAGTTCCAGGTCGTCCATTCCAACCCCGCGCAGCGGCGCGAGGTCGGCGGCCGTCACCGCGCCAGGCGTGAGCGTCAGCTTCTCGCTGAAATCCGCGATGGCGCGGCGGCGCGGATCGGTCTCCACCCTATGGCCCTCATCCAGCACGCGCTGCATCGCATCGCGCTGCTTCGACAGGTCGGCGAAGCGCCGCGCATGGACCGAGGTGCAATACACGCAGCCATTCGCCATCGACACGATAGCGGTGGAGAACTCACGATCCGCCCGCGGCAGCCCGCGCGGCGCGTACATCACCGTGTTGAACAGGGCGCCACGTTCACCCAGCGATCCCGGGTCCTGCGCGAGTGTAAGAAAATAGGTCGAACGCCGCTGCGCCGGCGGGCAGGCCTCCAGCGCGGCAAGCTGGGCGGGCGTCGCCGTCTCGGCCTCCACGGGCGGGATGCGCGGCGTCCAGCCCACCTCTTCCATGGTGAAGCGGCTCATGCGGCGGACTCCTGCTGCATCGCGCGCAGCCCGGCGATCACCCGGACCTGATAGGGCACGAAGGAGACGAGCTGCGTGATCGCGACGATGTCGCGCGGCGTCAGCCCCATATCCGAGAGACCGTCGATCGTCGCCTGTTCCACATCCGCCGGCCGCGCGGCCACCACATCGGCATAGCGCAGCAGCGCGGCGAGGCGGCCTTCCATCGGTGCGCCGGACAGGTCCTCGGCCAGCATGATCGCCTCCTGCGCGTCCGCCTGCTCCAGCAGCGCACGATACCGCGCGGCCAGCGCCGCATCGCCTTCCCGCAACGCGGCCCGCAGCGCCAGCGCGGCGCGCTCCAGATGCGAGACATTGCCGGGATCCTCCGGCATCAGCAGCTCGCGATAGGCGCCTTGCGCGTGCTTCAGCGCTTCCGGCCGGCGCCGGCGCAGCTCCGCCAGGGGCGATCCGGGCGTGATGCCCAGGATGTCCTCGATCAGGTCGTCGGGGTTCATGCGGTCATCTCCCTCTCCGGCCATTCATCGCCCAGAAGCTCCGGCGTGTCGTAGGCCTGCAGCCGCTCGAAATGCGTCTCGCGATCCTCGACGAAAAGGGAGCGCGCGATGCCCCGCGCCAGCCGCTTCGCCCCCGCCGAGATGGCGGGGATGTCGCCGGTCAGCTTTCCGTGGCTGAGCGTCGCCGGATAGTTGAAGGCGTAGATTCGTGCCAGGGCAGGGCAGCCCCCCGGCACCTTCTCCTGGAAGGCAAAATCGGGCGCGAGGTCGGGCGAGAAGGCCAGCTCCTCGCTCTCCTGCCCCTCCAAGGGTGAGAAGCGGTCCCGCCACAGCCGGATATGCGGCGCGATTAGCGCCAGTTCCGGCCGCTCATCCAACGCCACCTTGAAGCCTGTCGCGAAGATCAGGAAATCGACGGTGAACTCGCCGCGCGGCGTCTGCACGGCCAGCGCGCCGCCACTCTCCCGCACGCCCGTCACCGGGCTCGACAGATGCAGCCGCGCATGCGGATGGCGCGAGACGCGCATGGTGCTGTCGCGTGGTGGTGGCGTCTGCGCGGAACCGGCGTAATGCAGGAAGCGCCACTTCCATTCATCAGGCAGGCCGGCGAAGCCAAGCACGACGCCCTGGCTGCCGATGCCGGTGAACTTGTTGATCCGGGGCAGCGCCGCGCGCCGCACGAACAGGTCGAGTGAACCCGCACCCGCTTCCAGCGCCGTCGCCGCATTGTCCATGGCCGAGGCGCCAGCCCCCACCACGCCCACGCGCTTGCCGCGCAATGCGGCGAAGTCGATCTCCTCCCGCGAATGCGCCCAGAAGCGGCGGTCCAGGCCGAGCGCCATGTCGGGCACGAAATGCCCGCCCAGCCCGTCTCGCCCGCTGGCCAGCACCAGGCGGCGGCACAGCACCTCTGGCGCGTCGCGCATCTCCAGCGCGATCAGCCCGTCCTCGCGCGGGCGGATCAGCGCCACGTCGGCGTTGTTCTCCACCGGCACCGCCATCACGCGGCGATACCAGTTGAGGTAATCCATCCAGAGGCCGCGCGGGATCTTGCCCAGTGCCTCCCAGGCCGCGAGCCCGTGCTGCGCCTCGAAGAAGGCACGGAAGGTGAGGGCGGGCAGGCCCAGCGCCGGTCCCGCCAGCCCCTTTGGCGAGCGCAGCGTCTCCATCCGCGCATAGGTCACCCAAGGGCCTTCCTGCCCCTGTGCGGCGCGGTCCAGCACCCGCAGCCCGTCCACGCCGTCCAGTTTCAGCGCTGCGGCGGCGGCCAGCCCGGCCATGCCGGCGCCGATGATCGCCACATCCGTAACGGGGCGCCCATCCGGCGCCACGCGCTCCGGCACCCAGGGCTTCGCCGGAAGCTCAAGGAATTCCAGGTCCTGCCGCAGCCGCGCCTCCAGCGCGTCAAGGCCGGTTGCGCTCATGGCATCCATCACGGCAAGGCCTGCATGCGTCGCTCCACCATTACTTTCCAGGGCGCCCCTTCCGGCGCCGAGGCCAGCAGCGCCGCCCAGGCCGCTCGCGCCATGGCGGGGCGCCCAGCCTGCGCCTCCGCCTGGCCGGACAGGAAGCGCAACCCGACATGCTGTGATGCGCGCGGCAGAGCATCGGCGAGGAAGGCGATCGCCTCATCCACCTGCCCGGCCTCCAGCAGCACCTGCACGCGCTGGGCGGCGATGTCCGCCTCGAAGCCGGATTTCAGCACTTCGGCATAGGCGGCCGCGGCTTCCGCCGGGCGCCCCCGGTTACGCTCGGCCTCCGCCAGCAGCAGCCAGCCCTGGCGCGCGGCCCCACTTCCGGCGGGCATGGCCGCCAGCCGGGCGCGAAGCTGCGCCAGTAATGCCTCGTCCCGCGCCGATGCGTCGCGCCGCTCCGCGAAGGTGGCCGAGGGCATGCCGGGCAGCCCGTTCATGAAATACAGCGCGAAGGCCAGCACCGGCACCACCACCAGCCCCGCTAGCAACGGCCCGCGCCCGCCCATGCGTGCCGGCGTCACTTCCGGCACCGCCAGAAGCCGCCTCTGCACCTCAAGCAGCGCCGCTGCATGGGCGGCCTCGTCCAGCCGACCCAGCGCCTTCTCGCGCTCCAGCTCCGCCAACTGCGCGCGATACAGCGCGCGGTCGGCCGAGGCCCGGTCCAGCGCCCGCACGGGCCGCCACACCACCCAGGCAAGCGGCAGCAGCGCCGCCAGCGCCAGGATCGCCGCGAGAAGCCAGGTCACGGATCTTCCTCCAGCGCCGCCGCGAGCCTTGCGCGCTCAGCCTCGGTCAGCGGCGCCGGACCAATGCGCCCGGCCGTGCGGCGCCGCATCAGAACGAGCGTCAGCGCGCCACCGGCCAGCACGAGAATGGGGATCGCCCAAAGGGGTGCCGTCACCCAGTTGAAGGGCGGGCGCAGCAGGACGAAGTCGCCATAGCGCGCATGGACGTATTCGCGCACCGCGTCGTTGGATTCCCCGGCGGCCACGCGTTCCCGCACCAAGCGGCGCAGGTCGCGCGCCAGGTCGGCCTCGCTGTCCTCGATGGACTGGTTCTGGCAGACCATGCAGCGCAATTCGCGCCCGATCTCCTGCGCGCGCGCTTCGGCCGCCGGGTCCGGCAGCATCTCGGATGGCCGCCCCACCGCCAGCGCCAGGCCCGATGCCAGCAGGGACGCCAGCACCATCGCCAGGAGAAGCGCCCTCACGCGTGCCGCCGCAGCAGCGGCTCCAGCTCGGCCGAGAGCGTGTCGGGCGTCATCGGCCCGGCCCAGCGCCAGCGCACGATGCCACCCCCGTCCAGCAGATAGGTCTCGGGCACGCCGTAGAGCCCGTATTCGATGCCGACACGCCCCTCCGAATCCGCGACCAGTGCCTGGAAGGGGTTGCCGTAGCGCGTGAGGAAGCGCGCCGCATCGGGGGCCTTGTCCTTGTAGTTGACCCCGAGGATCCGCACCCCGCGCCGATGCAGCGCCATGAGCTGCGGATGCTCCACCACGCAGGGCACGCACCAGGAGGCCCAGAAATTCACCAGAACCGGCCCACCGGGCGAGGCCAGCGCATCCGGCGCGAAGCCGGGCAGTTCCGTGCCCTCCACCGCGGGCAGCACCACGCGCGGCGCGGGCTTCCCGATCAGCGCCGAGGGCACGCCGCGCGGGTCATAGGACCCGTCCCGCATCCCGCGCAGCATCGCCCAGAAGCCCAGGCCTCCCGCCGCCGCCAGCCCCAGCGGAGCCCAGAGCAGCGCCCGGCGGGGCAGGGGGGGCCGCTTCGCCTCGCTCATGCCGCGGCCTCCCCGGGTGCCTCGGCCGCGCGCCGCCGCGCCGGCGCCCCGACCCGCGCGCGACGATCGGAAAGCGACAGCCCGCCACCCAGCGCCATCACCGCCGCGCCCAGCCAAATCCAGGGCGCCAGCGGGTTATGGTGCAGGCGCAGCGTGGCCCGCCCGTTCTCCTCCTCGCCCATCACGGCATAGAGGTCGGAGGCCATGGTGGTGTGGATCGCCGCCTCGGTCGTGCTCTGCCGCGCCAGGGGGAAGTTGCGCTTCTCCGGCTCCAGCACCGTCACCGGGGCGCCGTCGCGCGTCACGGTCACGGTGGCGCGGCGGCTGGTCCAGTTCGGCCCAACCACGTCCCGCACCCCGTCCAGCCGCCACTCATACCCGCCGAGCGACACGCTTTCGCCAGGGCGCACCGCGGCGAGCCTTTCGGTCGCCAGCCCCATCCCGGCCATGCCGAGCAGGGTGATCCCGAAGCCCGCATGCGCCACCGCGCCGCCCCAGGCCGCGCGCGGCAACCCGCGCGCCCGGGCGAAGGCGGCACGCGGCCGCGAGAACAGCGCCACGCGTTCCGCAATATCCGCGAAGGCAGCCAGGATCAGCCACAATGCCGCACCGAAGCCGAGCGCCGGCAGCACCGGCTTGCCCTGCACCAGCCACACCACCGCGATGGCGCCCAGCGCGATCACAGCCACCCACCACAGGCGCTGCAGCACCGGCCATGGCTTCGCGCGCTTCCACGCCATCAGCGGCCCCGCCGCCATGGCCAGGATCAGCGGCAGCGCCAGCGGAAAGACGGTGGCCTGATAGAAGGGCGGCCCCACGGAGATTTTTGCGCGCAGCATCAGATCCGCGAACATCGGATAGAGCGTGCCCACCAGCACCACTGCCGCAATCGTGCAGAGCAGCAGGTTATTCAGCACCAGCGCCCCTTCGCGCGAGATCGGCGCGAACACGCCGGTCGGCGATAGCGCCGGCGCCTTCCACGCGAACAGCGCGAAGGCCCCGCCCACGGTCAGGACCAGCAGCGCAAGGATGAACACGCCGCGCTCCGGGTCATTGGCGAAAGCATGCACCGAGTTCAGCACGCCCGAGCGCACGAGGAATGTGCCGAGCAGCGACATCGAGAAGGCCAGGATCGCCAGCAGCACCGACCAGGTTTTCAGCGCCTCGCGCTTCTCCACCACGATCGCCGAGTGCAGCAGCGCGCAGCCCGCCAGCCAGGGAAGGAGGGAGGCATTCTCCACAGGATCCCAGAACCAGTAACCGCCCCAACCCAGCTCGTAATAGGCCCACCAGGAGCCCAGCGCGATGCCGAGCGTCAGGAAGGACCAGGATGCCAGCGCCCAGGGCCTGACCCAGCGTCCCCAGGCGGCATCCACGCGCCCCTCGATCAGCGCCGCGATAGCGAAGGCGAAGGTGACGGCCGTACCGACATAACCGAGGTAGAGAAGGGGAGGGTGGAAGGCGAGGCCGGGGTCCTGAAGAACGGGATTCAGCCCCTGCCCATCGGCCGCTGGCGGCCACACGCGCAGGAAGGGATTGGAGGTCGCCAGGATGAAGGCCAGGAAGCCCGTCCCGATCATCCCCAGCACCGACAGCACCCGCGCCCGCAGCGCGCCGGGCAGCCCGCGCCCGAAGCCCGACACCGCGGCCCCGCAAAGCGCCAGGATCAGCACCCAGAGCACCATGGAGCCCTCATGGTTCCCCCAGGCGCCGGCCAGCTTGTAGAGCATCGGCTTGGCGGAATGGCTGTTCTGCACGACGTTCGAAACCGTCGTGTCATTGGCGGCAAAAGACCAGAGCAGCGCGCCGAACGCCGCCCCCACCGCGATCAGCACGCCGACCGCCAGCCCCGGTCCCGCGGCCATCAGCCGGGCATCCCGGCGCTGCGCGCCCCAGAGCGGCAGCGCCGCCTGCGCCAGCGAGAGCGCGAGGGCGAGCGCCAGGGCGAAATGCCCGAGTTCAGGGATCATCCGCCGGTCCTGGTGGGCTGCCCAAAGGGCTGAGCATTGGGTTGCCCAGGGGGTTGCATCGTGTTCCACCCGGAGGCCGGCGGCGCCGCGCCCTGCTCGGGGTTCCAATGGCCGCTGCGCTTCAGCGCGTCCATCACCTCGGGCGGCATGTAGGTTTCGTCATGCCGCGCCAGCACCTCGGAGGCCGCGAAGCCGCCATCCGGCCGCATCCGGCCGAGCGCGACCACGCCCTGGCCCTCGCGGAACAGGTCCGGCAGCACACCGCGATAGGTCACGGCGATGGCATGGGCGCCATCCGTCACGCGGAAGCGCGCCTCGGCTCCCTCCCGCACCACGCTCCCGGCCTCGACCAGCCCGCCGAGCCGGAAGGCGCGGCCATCAGCGGGCATGACGGCCGCGATGTCCGAGGGGGAGCGGAAGAAGACGAGGTTGTCCCGGAAGGCCGTCAGCGCCAGCGCAGCCGCCGCGCCTAATCCCAGGCCACAGAGCAGCAGAACCCAGAGCCGCCGCCGCCGCCGGGATGCCGCAAGGCCCAGCCCGCCCGGCCGCTTGGCCCCCTGTTGAGGTGTCGTCGCCGCGCCGCTCATGCAGCCCTCCCTGGGGCCTGCTCCAGTTCCCGCAGTCGCCGCGCCGCCGCCCGGTGCCGCCATGCGGCGCCGAGGGCGAGGCCGCCGAAGCCGATCGCCGCCAGCCCCCAGGCCGCGACGACGCTGATCCAGTGCCCCGTCATGCCGGCACCGCCTCGGCGGGGGCGCGATCGGCCTCCCGCGCCCGCGCCAGTTCCAGCGCCTGCACCCGGCGTTCCATCACCGCGGCCCGCACCCGCGCCAGCACCAGCGTGCCGAACAGCAGCGAGAACCCGGCCGCGCAGGCCAGCAGCGGCCCCAGCATAGAAATATGCATCCCCGGCGCCGCCAGCCGCGCCACGCTCGCCGGCTGGTGCAGCGTGTTCCACCAGTCCACCGAGAACTTCACGATCGGCAGGTTCACCACCCCGACCAGCGCCAGGATCGCGCCCATGCGCGCCCCGCGCTCCTCATCCTCGAAGGCGCGGGTGATCGCTGCATGGCCCATCCAGAGGAAGAACAGCACCAGCACGGAGGTCATCCGCGCATCCCAGGCCCACCAGGTGCCCCACATCGGCCGGCCCCAGAGGCTGCCCGTGGCGAGGCACAGCGCCGTCGCCACCGCCCCCACGGGCGAGAGCTCCCGCGCCGCCAGATCGGCCAGCGGATGCTTCCAGACCAGCGCCAGCACGGAGGTCACGGCCAGCCCGGCATAGCCGGACATGGCCAGCCAGGCCATCGGCACATGCACATACATGATCCGCACCGTCTCCCCCTGCTGCCAGTCGGCCGGGGAGATCAGCAGCGCCCAGGCCACCGCCGGCAACAGCACCGCCAGCGACACGCCCCAGAGCCAGGGCATGAGCCGCGCCGTCGCCCGCAGGAAGCGGCCGGGATTGGCGAAACGGTGGAGGAGCGGCGCGGGCGAGGTCAGGGGAGGGCGTCCAGACGGTTGTCAGATCCCCGGGCCATGCCGGCGCGGGTGCCGGGTGTTTAGCGCGCCCTGGCCGGCGCTGGAATTCATTGAGCGCAAGGCGGCGCGCCACGGGGCAGATAGGGTCGGTTCCGCCATGCCCCAAGTCCCGGGCCGAGGCCCCCTGCGCTTGACGCGCCCGCGAAGCGGCCCTTACCTCACCACGACGCGGCATCCTGTTTTGCCATGCAAAATAATGGCTTGCCCCGAACCAATGAAAAGGAGCCGGTTCATGGCGGAGCGGGAACCTGTGACGGCCACGAATGAGGATGGCGTTCTGGTCATTCGGGTGGTGAACCCGCCGGTGAATGCGTTGAGTGCGGCGGTGCGCGGTGGTCTGAGCCGCGCGGCGGGGATGGCCGGGTCTGATCCGGCGATCCGGGCGGTGGTGGTGACGGCCGAGGGCCGGACCTTCATCGCGGGGGCCGATATCAGCGAGTTCGGCAAGCCGCCCGTCCCGCCCAGCCTGCCCGAGGTGGTGGCCTCCCTCGAGGCGCTCTCCAAGCCGGTGGTGGCCGCGATCAACGGTGCGGCGCTTGGCGGCGGGCTGGAAGTGGCGCTGGGCTGCCATGCCCGGGTGGCCGCGCCCTCGGCCAGGCTTGGCCTGCCCGAGGTCAAGCTCGGCCTGCTGCCGGGCGCGGGGGGTACGCAGCGCCTGCCGCGGCTGATCGGCGCCGTCCCGGCGCTCCGGATCATGACCTCGGGCAACCCGGTCCCGGCGAGCGAGGCCCAGGCGCTGGGGCTGGTGGAGGAGGTGGCCGAGGACGTCCTCGCGGCGGCCAAGGCGCTGGCCCTGCGCCTGGCGGATGCCGCCCTGCCCATCCCTGCCCGCGACCGCACCGATCTCGGCCCGCGCGAAGCCTTCGAGGCCGAGGCCGCCGCCCTGCTCCGGAAGAATGCCGACAACCCGAGCATCGCCGCCTGCGTGGATGCCGTCCGCACCACCTTCGAGAAGCCCTTCGATGAGGGCATGGCGGTGGAGCGCGCCCATTTCCTCCGCCTGCGCGACGATCCCCGCAGCAAGGCGCTGCGCCATGTCTTCTTCGCCGAGCGCGCCGCCTCCCGCATCCCCGGCCTGCCGAAGGGCACCCAGCCCCGCCCCGTGGCGCGCGCCGCCGTGATCGGCGCCGGCACCATGGGCGGCGGCATCGCCATGAGCTTCGCCAATGCCGGAATCCCCGTGACGCTGATCGAGACGAGCGAGGAGAATCTCAGCCGCGGCCTCGAACGGGTGGCCGGCAATTATGCGACCTCGGTCAAGCGCGGCAGCCTCACCGAGGAGGCGCGTGGGAAGCGCATGGGCCTGATCGAGGGCAAGGTCGGGCTTGAACATGCCGCCGGGGCCGATGTCGTGGTCGAGGCGGTGTTCGAGGAGATGGGGCTGAAGAAGGAGATCTTCGGCAAGCTCGAAACCATCGCCAAGCCCGGCGCCATCCTCGCCACCAACACCTCCTATCTCGACGTGGACGAGATCGCGGCTTCCACCTCCCGCCCCGGCGACGTGCTGGGGATGCATTTCTTCTCGCCCGCGAACGTCATGAAGCTGCTCGAGGTGGTGCGGGGGGCCAGGACCGCGCCCGATGCGCTAGCGACCGCGGTTGAACTGGGGCGCAGGCTGGCCAAGGTGCCGGTGGTCTCGGGCGTCTGCTACGGCTTCATCGGCAACCGCATGCTCGCCCGCCGCACCGCCCAGGCCGAGCGGCTGCTGCTGGAAGGCGCGCAGCCGGAGGAGGTGGACCGCGCGCTTACCGGCTTCGGCTTCCGCATGGGCCCCTTCGCCATGGCGGACCTGGCCGGGCTCGACATCGGCTGGCGTATCCGCAAGGCCACCGGCAAGACCGCCCCTGTGGCGGACGCGCTGTGCGAGGCCGGGCGCCTCGGGCAGAAGACCAAGCGCGGCTATTACGACTACTCCGGCGATGGCCGCACCGGCACGCCCGACCCCGAGGTCGCCGCCCTCATCGAGCGCGCCTCGGCCGCGCAGGGCATCACCCGCCGCGCCATCCCGCAGGACGAGATCCTCGACCGCCTGCTGCTGCCCATGATCAACGAAGGCGCTCGCATCCTCGAGGAGGGTATCGCGGCCCGCGCCGGCGACATCGATACCGTCTGGCTCAACGGCTATGGCTGGCCCGCCTGGACCGGCGGGCCCATGTTCCACGCCGACAGCCTCGGACTGCCTCGCATCGTCTCCAGGCTCCGCGACTTCGCCGCCCAGTCCGGCGACGACACCCTCCAGCCCGCGCCATTGCTGGTCCGCCTCGCCGAACAGGGCAAATCCTTCGCCTCGCTCGACGAAAAGAACGCCGCGTGAGCTTCGATCCCGCCTCCGAGGGGTGGGCCCCCCGTGTGCCGATCGGCTTCTCCGGCCTTACCGGCCCCCTCTGGTCGCGGCCGGAGGGGGATGGCTGGGCCTATGGCATCCTTGCCGAGCCCCGCCACGCGAACGGGCACGGCATCGTCCATGGCGGGCTGCTGGTCACGCTGCTAGACAATGCGCTCGGCCTAACGGTGTGGCACGCTGTCGGCCTGCGCCCGGCCGTCACCATGCAGCTCAACACGCATTTCCTCGCCGCCGCCCACCCGGGCGAGTTCCTGGAAGCCCGCGGCGAGATCCTGCGCCTCGCCAATTCGGTGGTCTTCATTCGCGGCGAGGTCGTGGCCGGCGGCCGCAAGGTCGCGGCCGCCGATGGCGTCTGGAAGGTGCTGGCCGCGAAGCCCGGCGCCCCCAAGCCCGACCAGGATCCCGCCAGAGGCCTGGCCGCCGCGCCCTAATGGCGCGGGGTGCCGCTATGTTCCGGATCGTCCGCGATCTCGCGGTCGGCCTCCTCGACATCCTCCTTCGAGACGACGCCCGGCGTGTGCATGTCGGGGTCGCCTCCATCGGCGGCCTCGACATGGCTCTTGATGCTCCGGAGCGCGTTGCCGGCATTGGTCGGCGCGTCGTCCGGGCTCATCTCCTCGGCCGGCGGCTCGGGCGTGTGGTCGCCTTCGGCGAAGGTGAGGGACAGGTCGGCGACGTCGTTCCGGCCCGTCACGATCATCTCCCCCGCCGGGGCGGTGGTCCAGTGGATCGTCATGGAGCCCCCATCGGTGCTGATGCCGGGATCGGGCAGGACATCGGCCTCATGGCGCAGATGGGCGAACCAGTGCCGGGCATTCCCGGGCTCCGACAACCAGGCGAAAAGGCGGTCCGGGCTGACGTGGACGGTGATCTTGGCGTGCATGGCGGTCTCCGGTTCTGGAGGGCTATCGCCCGGGGAAGGGCCGGGTTGCGCGGCCCTTGGCACGCGCCCTTGTTTCCGGCCTGCAACTTTACGAAGGAGGCCCCGATGCCCGCATCAAAGTGACCATCGAGGGGGATGAGCGGGATAGCCCCACGGATTTCGCCCAGATGAAATCAGAGAAAGGTCGCGGCAGCGGCCACGATTGACCCTTGTTAAGGGATGGAACCTGCTCCCAGGTCATGGACATGCGGTCCGGCAGACATAAATCATGAATTTCTCGAAGCTGTTCAACGACGTCGCAAGCCGCGTGGCGCATGCCACCGGGCACCCGCTGACCTTCGTGATCTGTGTCGGCGTCGTGCTCGCCTGGGCGGTTTCAGGCCCCTTTTTCGGCTTCTCCGACACCTGGCAGCTCGTCATCAACACCGGCACGACCATCGTGACCTTCCTGATGGTCTTCCTCATCCAGAATACCCAGAACCGTGACGGCGCCGCGATCCAGGCGAAGTTGGACGAGCTGATCCGCACCAGTGCGGCCGGCAATGCCTTCATCGGCATCGAGCACCTGACCGAGGAGGAGCTGGACACGATCCGTGCCACCTGCGAGCAGCGCGCGCGCATGGCCGAAGCCGCCGACAGCGCCGAAGATCGTGCCAATCGCCGCGCCGCCGAGGCCGCCGAGGCCGCCACGGGCTGACCTCGCTCCCGAGCCTTTTTCTTGACCGCGCCGTCCGGCGGCCCGACCAGCGGGCCATGCCGCGCTCCCGCTTGGTTCCCGCCCTTCTCGCTGCCGTCATCGCCGCCACGGTCACAGCCCCGGCCCGTGCCCAGGCCGCCGGTGACGACTGGTCCGCCTGCCGCCGGGCCATCGCCGCCGTCGAGCCGGGCTCGGGCATCCCCGCCGGCCTGCTCGGCGCCATCGCCCTTGTCGAGGCCGGCCGCGCCGCCCCGTCGGGCCGCCCCGAACCCTGGCCCTGGAGCTGGAACGCGGCCGGCGAGAGCGGCACCGCCCCCACCAAGGCCGGCGCCGTTGCGGCCGTGGCCGCGCTCCTGGCCCGTGGCGTGCGCTCCATCGATGTCGGTTGCATGCAGGTGAACCTGATGCACCATCCCGATGCCTTCCCGAATCTCGAGGCCGCATTCGACCCTGCGGCCAATGCCCGCTACGCCGCCCGTTTCCTCACGCGCCTGCGCGGCGCGGCGCCGGATTGGGGCGAGGCCATCGGCCGCTACCATTCCGGCGAAGCCGAGCGCGGCGCTGCCTATAACCGCCGCGTCGCCCTTGCCCGCCTCGGCGCCGCCTGGGTGCGCGGCGGCTCAGTGCCGCTGCCGCCGATGCGCGGCCTGGCCAATCTCTGCGCGCCCGGGTTGCAGCCGGCCCTGCTGATCGGCGGTGCGGCGGAGGCAAGGCGTTTCATGCGGCCGGGGGTCAGCCGGCCCGTTCCGGTGCCGCGCCACGCCCGGCCACGGATGGCCTGCCTCAGGCGGTAACGGTTCGCTCATGGCCCATGCGAGGCGCCATTAAGCCTATTGTCGTCCTCAGGATGAACGCTATGCCTCCGTTATGAATGCTCTCATTCTCTCCCTGCTGCAGCCGCCGCGGCCCGGCGTGGACGTGCACGGGACCTATAAGCGTCTGGCCCTCCATGTCCGTGCGCTTCACGCCATCGGCGCGTCCCTTACGATCGCCTATTACGTGACCGACCAGGACGTGCCCGCCGATGCCGATCTGGATCAGGCGGCACGCGCGCAGGAGGCGGCGGAGCTGGCCCATTGGGGCATTCCGGCGCGCGTCCACCTGATCCGCCGCCAGCATCGGCCGGAGACCTTCGCGAACCACTACATCCGCGGCATGTTCCAGGCTGCCGAGCAGCCGGCCATGGCGCCATGGGCGGGAGAGGAGCAGGCGCGGGCGGTGGGCGCGCTTCTCGACGCGGGGCCCGACATCGTCGTCGTCAACAATCTGCACGCCACCTGTGCGATCCTGCGATCGGGGCGGCGGCCACGCCGCCTGTTCATCGACCTCGACGACGTCCAGCACCTCGTGCGCCTGCGATGGTGCCAGCAGCGGCCGCGCACGCCGGGCCGCGTCCTGATGCTGTCGCATATTCCGGCCCTGATCCGCGCCGAGCTTCAGGCCAGCCGCCAGGGGGAAGCGACCTTCGTCTGTTCGGAGGCAGACCAGCGCCACCTCACCAGGCTTGGGGCGCCGCGGGTGGAGGTCGTGCCGAACGCCGTGGACATCCCGCCGGAACCGGCGCCGCCGACCGCGGAACCGGTGTTTCTCTTCGTGGGCGGCATGGGCCACGGCCCCAATGCGGAGGCTGCGGAGCGGATGGTGACGCGCGTATTCCCGCTCGTGCAGCGTGAGCGGCCCGATGCCCGGCTGCTGATCGCCGGGCAAGGCAGTGAGCAGTTGCCGTCCCGAAGGCTCGATCCGCCCGGCGTGGCCTTCCTCGGCTTCGTGCCGGACATCGAGGAGATCTATCGCCAGACCGCCGTGTTCGTCTGCCCCATGGTCAATGGAGGCGGGACGCGCATCAAGCTGCTGGACGCCGCCGCGCGCGCCATCCCGATCGTGTCCACGCGGATGGGAGCGGAGGGAATCGCCTTCACCGATGGCGAGAACGCGTTGCTGCGCGAAACCGACGAGGAATTCGCGCAGGCCTGCGTGAAGCTTCTCGGGGAGCCTGCAATGGCGCGGCGGATCGGCCTCTCTGCCAGGGCCGTTATGCTGGAACGCTACGACGCCAGCGTTATCCAGCGCCAACTTGAGGCGGCATTTGCTGAGCGAACCGGCGTGTGAGCGCAGTCGCGATCGCGAAGCCGATCGGCTCGGGCAGGTGTGAAATCGCTGTCTTGAGCCGGAGCTTCACCTGCCGCCCATCACGCGGGATGGCACGCTCGATTTCGCCTACGGCCGCCAGATCGCCGCGGGAAAACGCGCTTTCCAGGGCTTCTCGCCGCCGCTTCGCGATGCTGCGCCGGATCGCACTCTCCACTGGCGCAAGCTCGGGCCGGGTTCGCAGCACGTATTCGAGCACGTTGGCATCACCCAGGTTCATGGCTTCGGTGTTGCCGGAGTGGTTGCCCGTGTGCTTGCGGATCGCGACCAGTGGCCGCAGGACGACTCCCAAAGGCGGCCGCGCCGCCATGCGCAACGCCGTCGCGAAATCGCAGCCTACAACCCGGCTCACCCCTTCGTCCCAGCCGCCCGCATCCAGGAACGCCGCCCGGGATACCATCATGCAGGACGGGAAGAAGGGCTGGAATGCGAGCAATTCCGTGACGATCGAGGTATCGAATTTTCCAGTTTCAGGGCCGGTCAGCCGAAGCTTGTTCCAATAGATGTCAGGCGCGTCCTGAAACTTCGTGCGAAGGGAAAGAGCACCATCCCGAAGGATGCGGAAATCGGAGTAGCAAGCCGTGAGTTCCGGATCGGCCTGCCACTGCGCCGACATCGTGGCGAGGAAGTCGGGTGCCCAAAGGTCGTCGCTGTCGCAGAAAGCCACCAGCCGGCCCTGTGCGGCACGCAATCCGACATTACGGGCGACGAGGTCGCCACCATTCACGATGTGCATCGCGTGAAGGCGGCCGGCATAACGCGCCAGGACAGATCGGGTGTCGTCGGTCGAACCATCGTCGACGACGATAATTTCATCGGGGGGGCGGGTCTGGGCGAAGATCGCGTCGAGTGTCTGGCCGATTAGTCCAGCGCGATTGTAGGTCGGGACAACGACGCTGATTTCAGCCATGGCGATCCCCAACGAGTCCTTTCGTTGGTTATTGGTAACGCAGAACGAAAAGACCGTCACATAAAATCGCGGTAAGTATCAAAACTGGTTTCGATGCAGAGGAAAATTCAAATATAAAGATGTCAAATCAAATATTAACTACATCACCGTTTCGTGTTTGTTGTGGTTGGGGTGTGTAAGCGCTGGGCCTGCTTGTGCATCCGGCACCACGGCCGGACGTTGGCCTAGCGGCGCTTCACAAGACCCTTGTGGCCGAATCTCGTGGCTCGTCATCCGGCCGCAATGGGCTGCAGGGCTGTGAATGGCAGAGCCTCCCGCGGCCATCCGCCGTACCCCCAGCACGAAGGCCCCTGCCAGTACCAGCCAGGCCACCCGCGCCCCGTAGCGGTCATGCGGCCCGCTCAAGGCCCCCGTCGCGAAGGCATTAGCCAGCAGGCCGACGCCAATCCCGAGCGCGAGCCCCAACACCGCCCGCTCCCGCCGCCCCAGCCACCCCAGAAGCGCGAGGGCGACGGCGCAGAGCACCAGCACCGGTCCCTGCACCCAGAGCAGGGGAGCCGCCAGCGCCGGCATCATGCCCCGCCATTGGGCGCCCGCCTGGAGGCGCGCTGCCTCCTCCGGCCCGAAGGCCTGCAGGCGGCCAAGCACGCCCTCACCGACATGGCGCCGCTCCAGCGTATCGCCCACGCGGTTCGCGGCCAGCTGCGACAGCGTATCCCGTAGGGCATCCCATGCCAGGGCAAGGGGTT
>DATCMG010000630.1:0-5708 GCA_036563555.1 Roseomonas sp.
CCCCGCCCCGTCCCCTTAGTTCGCCGCGCGTCGCGTGCCGAGATAGTCGCGCACCGTCTGCCACGCGACGGTCTGCAGGAAACGCGCCGTGTCGGCATCAAGATTGGCGGTGTAGCGGTTGCCCTCGGGCGTGGTGCCGAAGATCGCGGCATAGGTGGTGGCGGCCGCGAGATAGGTGCCGGCGAGGCTCGGATGGCGCTTGTCGGCGACATACAGATTCAGCCCCGGCCGCTCGCGGATCGCGCGCGCGAAGGCGAGGCCGGCAGGGATGACGAGCGCGTCGTTGTCGTTGCCGGCGCGCGTATAGGCCTCGGCGAGTTGTTCCGTCATCTCGGGCTTGTCCTCATAGGCCCAGGACATGAAGAACACGGGCTTCGCGCCGTGGCGCCGCACCGTGTCGCTGTGGCGCCTGGCATAGTCGGTGAAGACCGATGAGAGGCGCGGATGGATGGGGCACTGGCTGCAATCCATCATGATCGCGATGTCGAACAGCCGGGTGTTGTTGTTGAAGACGACGTTGTTGTTGGTATCGAAGGAATAGGAGCCGACCGCGTTCGGGCGGAAATAGGACTCCACGTCGTGCCAGTCGAAGCCGGAGCCGCTGATGGTGGCGGAGGTGCTGCGGAAGGGGCGTGCTTCACCGGCGCCGCGCAGCAGGTTCGTCACATGCCCGTGCATCGAGTTGTTGTAGTAGAAGAAGCTGTTGCCGATGTAGATCGCCGAGGCTGGGCGCTCCTCCAATGCCTGCACGGCGGGGCGGGCCTGCTGGGCCTGGGCGGCGCCGGTACCGAGCAGCAGCGCGGCCGCAAGAGAGAGCCGGCGGGCCATCGTGAATGAGAGCATGGTCGTTTCCTTCCCGGAGCGCGTCTCGTCGGCGCGCTTCGCGGGATTAAGGAACGGGCGCGGGCGGCGGTCCAGGGGCTTTGCCGGTACCGCCCTTCCTGGGAAGCTTCCCGGCGGGGTCGTGCCATGCCCCGAGATGGAGCACACCGTGAAACTGCCCGAACTTTCCTTCACGCCCGTCCACTGGGACGCCCTGCCCGCCACGGACCACGCCGGGGAGACGGGCGCGGCCAGATGGCGCACCCTGCACAATGGCGACGTGCGGATGCGCGTGGTGGAATACTCGCCGGGTTATCTGGCCGATCACTGGTGCGACCGCGGCCATGTCATCTACGTGATCGAGGGCGAGTTGAAGACCGAGCTGAAGGACGGAAGGGTTTTCACCTTCGGCCCCGGCATGGGCTACACCGTGTCCGATTTCGGTGACGCGGCGCACCGCTCCTCGACCGAGACGGGCGCACGCCTGTTCATCGTGGACTGAGCAAGGCCGGGGAAGGAACTTCCCGGCCTTTTCCGGCGATCAGGGTCTTTAGCGGCGCCCCCGCAACGCCTCCTGCGCCGGGTCGAAGCGAACCCAGCCCGGCACCTGCGCCTCCAGGTTCACCTCGCGCCATTTCGGGTGCCGCGGCGGGCGGAGGAACCTTTCGAACTGGGCGGAGAAGGCGGCCACGAAGGAAGCAACCTTCCTGTAGCGCTCCGTGCCCGGCGTCCAGGCATACACCGCCATCACGGCGCCCACGGCCAGCGTATCCACGGGCGCGTCCGCCGGCACCAGCCCCGGATACTGCTCATGGTCGAGCCGCGAGGGGAGGTAGGTCTCGATCAGGGCGGGGTTCATCGGCAGCGGCAGGAAATGCAGCCCGGAATCGGGGCCGAGCCCCGAGAAGAGCCGCGCCGGCTTGCCGGCGACATAGACCAGCGCCGTGATCTCGCCGCGCCGCAGCTTGTCCAGCGCGACATCCTGCGGGTCATTCGTCAGCTGCGGCGCAATGCCCAGCGCGTCGAAGATGAGGGAGGCCGTCATCGCCGTGCCGCTGCCCGCCACATCCACATTCACGGGGCGGCCGGCCAGGTCCTGCGGCCGGGCAACCTCCCGGCGGGCGAGGATATGCACCTCCTCGTCATAGAGCTTGGCGATGTACTGGACCATCTGGTTCACGCCGGGAAACAGGCCCCGGCTGCGGACATAGGCGAGCGCGTCGGATTGCACGATGCCGATATCCACGCCGCGCAGGAACATGATGTCGGAGATGTTCTGCACGGAGCCACGGCCGACCATCGGCAGCACGCGCAGCCGGTCCCCGTCATCGAGCACCGAGGCCAGATCCGCCGCGATGCGGATATAGGTGCCGTCCACGCCGCCTGAAACCACGCCGACCGTGCCGGCATTCGCCCGCGCGGTCATCGAGGCGAGGGATTCGGCGGACGAGGACGGCTGCCTCTGGGCCTGCGCGCGCAGGGCGGGAAGGGTGAGCGCGCCCGCCAGGAGCAGGCCGCGCCGTGTCGCCGGGATACCGTTCATGGTCTTCACCTTCCCTCGGCCGCGCTGACGAGCGGCCTCATTCAGCCCGTCGCGCCGGGCCGCGTTCCTGGTTCCGGCCGGCAAGGTGCCGGGCGAGCGGCCCGGCCTCGGGATCGCCCAGGGCCATGGCGCGCCGGTACCAGAAGGCGGCCGCTTCGGGATCGGGGCGGAGGCCCCGGACGCCCAGCATCGCCAGGGCCGCCGGATCATAGCTGCGCCCCATCGCGGTGGCGGCGGGGCCGCTGCCGGCATCCGCGGCGCGCTCATAGAGCAGCCGGGCGGCGGAAACATCGCCGATCGCCAGCATGGCATCGCCGCGCCGCACCAGGGCCTGGAGAAGCTCCGGGGCCATGCTGGGCAGCGGAGCCTCGGTTGCCGGGGATGGCCCCGCGGCGGGCACCTGGAGCGGGGGCACCTCCACGGGCGCGGAAACGGGCGGCGCCACGGGTGCCATGGCCAAGGCAGGGCCGGCGGATGACGGCTGCGGCTCGGTCCCGGCCGGAGGCAGTGAGTCCTCGGCCGCAGGGCCTGTCGCCGCAGCGGGCTCCTGGAGGCTCGCAACCGGAAACTGCGGAGCGGCCTCGATGGGGTCGGAAGGAGTCGGCGACGTCGTGATCGCCGCCGTGGCGGAAGGCGGGGACGGCCCGGCCTCAGCAAGCTCCCGGGACGGCACCGGTGCAGCTTCGGTCGCCTCCTCCGCTGGAAGAAGGGCTTCGGCCGTGACGGTCTCGGGCGCCGGAACGGCAGATGGCTCCGCCGAGGCCGGGACGGGCTGAGGCTCGGGCGGAGTGGCCGGCCCCGGCGTGTCGGCGGCGCCGGATTCCGGCGATCCTGTCTCCACCGTTACGGGCGTGGGACCGGTAGCGGGGGCCTCGGCGGTGGGCAAGGGACCGGGTGCCAGCAGGATCGCTTCTGGGTCATGCACCGGATCAGTGGACATATCAGGCGGCGCGACCTGCGATAGCCCCGCTTCGGGCGGGGCCGGAGAGGGGGAGATCTCGGATACAGCGTCCAAACGCCCATCCGGGACCGCTGTCCGGACTTCCCCGGCTTCGGCCACCGGCGCGGAGGCCTCCTCCGGAAGCGGCTGGCTCGGAGCATCCGGAGACATGGCCGCAAAGGGGGCCGGGATCGTTGGATCGGCCTCCCGCTCCTCCGGTTCGGCTGGGATGGGGGCGGCCGCAACCTCCTGCCCTGCGCCCTGTGACGGCTCATCAGGCGTTGGCGAATGCTCCACCGCCTCGGATGGGCCGGGTAGCGTTTCGCCCGGCGCTGCTATGGGACTGTCTGCCGGAGTAGCCCGCTCCTCCCCAGGCTCCGGCGGAAGCTCCGCTGGGACAAACTCGCCGGAATCCGGCGCGGTGCCCCGAACCCCTGGGGACGGCTCCGATGGCAAATCACCGGCCGGAAGGGCGGCCATGCGTGATTCCGGTGCCTCGGCGGCAAGGGCTGGGCTGTCACCGGCGGGAATGGCCGGCCCGGTTCCGTCCTGCAACCCGGCTGGCGCGGATGGCACTTCCGGCGCGCCCGCTTCGGCGGCGACCCTGGGTGCAACCGCCCCATGATCGGCGCCCGGCCCAGCCGCTGAGAAGCGCGTGCCAGCGGAAAGCCACCCCTCCACGAGGCCAAGCTGATGCAACGCGGCCGCCCCGCCCGCAATGGTCAGCAACCCCACAAGCCAGGGCAGGGCGCGACGCGCCGGGGCAGGCCCAGGCCCAGGCGCCGGAAGGGCAGGTTCATGGCGGGCATGCCCAGCGAGGGGAGGCTCCGGGATGGCAAGCTCGGACAGGACAGGCTCATCAATGGCCGGCTCAGCGCGGGCAGGCACAGGGATAGCCGCCATTGGGCCGGCCGACTGGACCAGCTGGGCGGGGACCACGGGCCGTGCAGGCCCAGTCACCGGGGCCGCCGGCGCATCCTGCGTGAGGACCCGGCGTGCCATCTCCATCCAGGCGCCGTCGCGGCGGCCCAGGGCCGGTTCGCCGGCAAAGGCGGAATCGAGCAGGACGGTCAGCCGCCAGAGATCCTGGGCGGGCAGGGAGCGGTACACGACCGGCGGCACTTCAGGAGCCTGGGGCTGCAGCGCCCGGTACCGCCGCCGGAAACGGGCGACCGCATCCGGCACCTGGTCCGGCGCCAGGTCGATGAGGGCGACACCATGGGCGTGGTGCAGCAGCGCGAAGCGGATCGCCGTGGCGGGGTGGGCCGCGTCGCCGGGCAGCCAGCAATCCGACAGGATCTCGCCACCCCAGGCGGCGAGAAGGTCGTCGAGGGTTTCCGTCGGATCCGGGAGGAACTGCGTGCTCATGGTCCGCGGAGGATGGCGGATGCCGCCGGGCGCGGCGCCCGCTCCATCACGAGGCAGTCAGGAAGGGGAAGGCCTGGATCCCAGGACAAAGCGGCCCGGCGACAGGAGGCCGAGGGGGAAGAACGCAGCATGGCATAGACCAACACGCCTAAACCCTCCGGGACGCAACTTAGGTTAAGATACGCCGGTCAAAACACTGCGAAAATCCCTTCCTCCCCATGGCGGGGCCGGAGCGGGCACTCCGGTGCCGCCTCTCAGTTCCTGGCGCCGCGAACCCCCTCCGCCAGGGCCCGCACGCCATCGAGCACCTTGCGGACGGTGCCCGGCGTGGCCCGCCCTTCGGAATCCAGCGTGCCCGCCAGGATGTCGATAAGGGAGGAGGCGACCACGGCGCCATCCGCCACGCGCACCGCCTCCGCGGCCTGCTGCGGCGTGCGGACGCCGAAGCCGATGGCCACCGGCAACGCGGTCGCCGCGCGCACGCGGGGGATGGCGGCGGCGAGGTCGGCCGTATCGGCGGAGCGGGTGCCGGTGATGCCGGTGATGGAGACGTAATAGATGAAGCCGCTGGCACCGTTCAGCACGATGGGCAGGCGGTTCTCCAGCGTGGTGGGGGCGACGAGGCGGATCATGTCCAGCCCCTCGGTGAAGGGCTGAAGCTCCTCGGCCTCCTCGGGCGGCATGTCCACGACGATGAGGCCGTCCACGCCGCTCTCGCGCGCGTCGCAGCAGAAGCGCTCGGGGCCATAGGCGAGAATGGGATTCAGATACCCCATCAGGACCAGAGGGGTCTCGTCATCGTCGCGGCGGAAGTCGCGCACCATTGCCAGCGCCCCGGCCAGGCTGCCCCCGGCCTTGAGAGCGCGCTGGCCGGCTTTCTGGACCGTGGGGCCGTCGGCCGCGGGATCGGTGAAGGGAACGCCGATCTCGATCAGGTCGGCGCCCGCGCCCGGCATGCCGCGCAGGATCGCCATGCTGGTCGCGGGATCGGGGTCATAGGCTTCGAGGAAGGGCATCAGCGCGCCCCTTCCCTCG
>DATCMG010000635.1:0-3358 GCA_036563555.1 Roseomonas sp.
GGATTGGATTACGCGCCGAGCTCGCACTGCTGAAGCAGTAAGGCTTCGCCCCTGCTCCTGATAACCTCATCAGGTTGTCAGATAACCGGTCAACTGGTACGCTGGTCTCACAACGAGGACGTCGCCCGTGCAGTTACGTGATGGGTCGCTGACAGAAAGGCTTAGCCGCCTATTGGCCGGCCAGATCACCTCAGGCATGCGCTCGCCGGGTAGCCGTTTGCCGACGGAGGAGCAGCTGGCGGCCGAGCACGGCGTGAGCCGCTCCGTTGTTCGAGAGGCCATCGCGCGCCTCAAGTCCGAGGGTCTCGTCGTGACGCGCCAGGGCTTCGGTGCCAGCGTGTCTCCTTCGCCCCCGGCGCCCCCCTTCCGCATCCCTGCCGAGAGCCTCGATTCCGACCGCGCGGTGATCGAGGTGTTCGAGCTGCGCCTCGCCGTTGAGGCCGAGGCCGCAGCCCTGGCTGCCGAGCGCGCGACCGCGGCCCAGCGCCGCGACATCGCTGCCGCCCTGCGTGCGCTGGATCGGGTCGATGCTGCCGCAGGTGATGGCGTGGAGGAGGACCTCGCCTTCCACCGCGCGATCGTGCGCGGCGCCAATAATCGGCGCTATGACGACCTCGTGGCCTTCCTCGGCCAGCACATCCGCAGCCAGATGGCGATCAGCCGTGGCACCAGCCGCGACGCTCACCGGCTGAACCTTCTGCGCCCGGAGCACGCGGCGATCCATGCGGCGATCCGCGCCCGGGACCCCGAGGCCGCCCGGGCCGCAGCCCGCGCCCATTTTCGCAACGGCATCGAGCGCCTGAGGAGACCGGGCTCTCACTGACGCCGTACGAGGACAAAAGCGGCCAGCCAACGAGCCGGCGCACTCATAAGGAGGAAGCATGATGTTCCATCGAAGGGGATTGTTCGGCCTTGCCGGCACGGCCGTGCTGGCCCGATCCACCCATGCCCAGGCACCTGACTATCCCACCCGCCCGGTGCGGATAATCGTTGGCTTCCCGCCCGGGGGAGCCTCCGACATCCTCGGCCGCGCTGTCGCGCAGGAATTGACTAAGGCGCTCGCCCAGCCCGGGCACACCAGTGGTCAGCCATTCGTCGTCGAGAACCGCGGCGGCGCCAACAGCCTGATCGCGACACAGGAGCTGATCCGCGCCGCGCCCGACGGGCACACGCTGATGATGACCCACGCCTCCTACGTGACCAACGCGCTCTTCTATCCAGGCCATCCCTATGACCCGGCACGGGATGCGACGGGTATTGCGACCGTGGCCCGCTCGCCCTTCGTGTTGCTGGCCAATCCCAGCCTCGGCGCGCGCTCGATGGCCGAGCTGATCCGAATGGCGAAGGCGAAGCCTGGCGGGATCAACTACGCCTCGCCCGGCATGGGCTCGATGCAGCATCTCAGCCACGCGCTGCTGGACAGCCAAGCCGACATCCGCCTGACGCATGTGCCCTACAATGGTGGCGGACCGGCTCTGAATGACCTCATCGCCGGCCATGTTTCGCTGATGTTCTCCACCACGGTCCAAGCCGCGCCTTTTATCCAGGGTGGTCAACTCATCCCGATCGCCGTTTCCTCTGCCCGGCGGCTGCCAATCCTGCCGGAGGTGCCGGCGATCGCGGAAACGGTCCCCGGCTTCGAATCCGACCTGTGGCACGGGATCATCGGCCCGAAGGGGATCCCGGAGCGGACCGTGGCGCGGCTGAATGAGGTGGTCGGGCGCATTGTTGGGTCGCCCGAAATGCGGGCCCGCCTCGCCGCGCAGGGCACCGAGCCTTTCCTCACGACCCCTGCCGAATTCGCAGCACTCCTGGCCTCGGAAACAGAAAAATGGGCGCGCGTGCTTCGCGAGGCAGGCGTGAGCGCGAACCCGACCTGAGCGGCACCTGCCGATCGTACCCCTCCGAGGAATCCGCCGCATGAAGATCACTGCCGTCGAAACACTGGTGCTGGACGCCCCGCTCGCCACCCCCTGGAAGTTCTCAACCTTCAGCGTCCGCTCGCTTCCGGCCACCCTCGTGCGCCTGCGCACCGACGAGGGTGTGGACGGCGTCGGCGAGGCCTTCACCCGGCTGGGCGGCGACGCCATTGCGGAGATCGTCCATGGCGCCCTCGCCCCCGCCGTTCTGGGCCGGGATCCCAACGATGTCGAAGCGATCTGGGAGGCGATGTACGCCACCATGCGGCCGCGCGGCCACACGCGTGGCTACCTGCTGGAGGCGCTGAGCGGAGTGGACATCGCCTTGTGGGACGTGCTGGGCAAGGCTGCGGGCAAGCCGGTCTGGCAGCTCCTCGCGGGACATGGCCGTCGCACGATCGAGGCCTATGCCTCCTCGGTCATGATCAATACGCCTGAGGTCATGGCGCGGGATGCGGCCGCTCTCGCCGCCCGCGGCTACCGCGGCATCAAGATCAAGCTCGGTGAGGGTGTGCGGGTGGACATTCCTCGGCTGGAGGCGGTCCGCGCAGCCGTCGGCTCTGAGGTCGAGCTGATGGTAGACGTGAACGCCGGTTACGATTCCGCCGCCGCCATCGCCTTCGGCCGGGCTGCCGAGCGCCTCGGCGTCTTCTGGCTGGAGGAGCCCTGCTTCGCGGAGGACCTCACAGGCTATGCCCGCGTGCGGGATGCGCTGAAGGACGTGCGGCTGGCGGCCGGCGAGGGAGAGTTCACCAGCGGCGGTTTCCGCCCCTTCCTGGAGGGCGGGCTGCTGGATGTGCTGCAACCCGATATTGCCCGCGCCGGCGGCTTCACGGGCTGCCGCCGTATTGCCGCGCTCGCCGATGCCTATGGTGTTGCCTACGCCCCCCATACCGGCCTGTCAGGTCCGGTCTGCATCGCGGCCAGCATCCACTTGGCCGCCGCCATCCCGGGCTTCCTCACCTTCGAGCACATGATCATCGACAACCCGCTGACCGCCGTGCTCGCCGCCCCGCCACCGCAGGCCCGGGATGGTCGGATCGAGGTGCCCACCGATCCAGGGCTCGGCATCACCTTCGACGAGGCGGTCCTGTCCTCCTTCGACCGCAGTCGGGCAGGATGGCGATCCACGGTTTCCAGTTGAGAAAGTCGCTTGGCTTCCCCGCCGAACAGAGTGAAGGGTCACTCGTGCGCGGGGAAGTGCCCTGCCGCTCCTCCCCGACCGGCACACGGCGGGGCTCTGGGTCGTAGGACCCGATGGTTGGGTCCGACCAGGAGCCCTGATCGTGACCAAGCCCCTCTCCCCCACGCAAACGCAGATCCTGACGACCGCCACAGATCACGCGGCCGGGCTTGCTGCAGCGCCACCTGGACTGCCAGTGGCCGCCCGCAACTCGGTTTTCCGGAGCATGCTGAATTCCGGACTGCTGGAGGAGATG
>DATCMG010000637.1:0-3509 GCA_036563555.1 Roseomonas sp.
CACGAGGTCGGCGCGGATGATCCGATGCTCGCCGGTCAGAAGGTCCAGCTCCACCTCGGCGATGGCTGCGCCGTAGGAGAAGTAGAAAAACGGTTTCCCACGATTCGCGGCCGGATCCCAGTGGATATCGGGTGTCTTGTAGAAGCCGGTGGAGGAGAGGGAGACACGGGCCTGGACGCAGCGATGTGCCAGCTCGCCGAAGCGCATCCGGTGGTTGCCGGCGAAAACCTCATCCTCCTCGAAACGTACCTCCTCCGGCCGCACGCCCCATTCCGCGGCGGCCAGCTCCGCCATGCGGCCGCGGATGGTGGTGGCCGCGATCTGCGCCGCCCAGCCGTTCAGGTCCGAGCCTGTGCTGGCGGCCGTGGGCGCGGTGTTGGGGACCTCGGCGGTGCTCGTTGCCGTGATGCGCACGCGCTCCACCGGCACGCCAAAGACGCCAGCCACCACCTGGGCGATCTTGATGAACAGGCCCTGGCCCATTTCCGTGCCGCCATGGTTCAGGCGGATCGAACCATCCTCATAGACATGCACCAGGGCACCGGCTTGGTTCATCGACATGATGCCGAAGGAAATGCCGAAGGCGAGGACGAAGCTGCCCAGGCCGCGTTTCACCACCTCATGCCCGGCATTGAAGGCGTCCACCTCCGCCCGCCGGTGGGACCAGTCGGCCCCGTCGCGGCACTCCACCCAGACACGGCGGATCAGGTCGCCCTCCATCGCCTGGCCATAGGGGGTCACGGCGTCGTTCTCACCGCCCGCCAGATTGCGGTCGCGGATGGCTTCCTGTGTCGTGCCCAGGGCTTGGGCGACATGGCGGGTGACATCCTCCATCAGCAGCACGCCCTGGGGGCCGCCGAAGCCGCGGAAGGCAGTGTTGCTGACGGTATTCGTCTTGCAGGCTATGCCGGTGATCGTCACATCCGGCACGTCGAGGCAGTTCAACGCATGGGTGACCGCGCGGAACACGACCCCACCGGAGAGATCCACGCTGTGCCCGCCATCGGCCGCCAGCGTCGCGTCCAGCGCCAGGATCCGGCCGGTCTCGTCGAAGCCGGCCTGCCAGCGGAACAGCATGGGGTGGCGCTTGCCCGTCGCCGCGATGTCCTGCTTGCGGCCGAGGCGCAGCTTCACCGGGCGGCCGGTGCGGCGGGCCGCCAGTGCCGCGCAGGCGGCCACCCAGGAGGCGTTGCTTTCCTTCCCGCCGAAGCCACCGCCCAGCCGGCGCACCTGGACGGAGATCCGGTTCTGGTCGCAGCCCAATATCCGGGCCGCCACATGCTGCACTTCGGTCGGATGCTGGGTGGATGAGTGGATGACGAGGTCCCCGTCCTCGCCCGGCACGGCGATGGCGATCTGGCCCTCCAGATAGAAATGCTCCTGCCCGCCGGCCTGGAAAGTGCCGGAGAGCCGGTGCGGGGCGGCGGCGAGGGCGGTGCTGGCGTCGCCCCGCGCCAGGACCATGGGCGGCATAAGGAAAGCACCGGCATCCAGCGCCTCCTCCACCGAAAGCACGGGGCGGAGCGGCTCGATTTCGGGCCGAATAGCGGCTGCGCCGGCCAGGGCCGCGTCGCGCGTCTCGGCCACCACAATGGCGAGCGGCTGGCCCCAGTATTCCACCAGCCCCTCGGCCAGCATGTGTTCCTGCGCTCGCCTGGCCTGGGCGATGTCGTTGCGGCCAGGAATGTCGGCCGGGCCGAGGGCCGCGACCACGCCGGGCAAGGCAAGGGCGGGCGAGAAGTCGAGTGGTGCAAGCCGGCCATGCGCTACCGGGGAGAGCACGAGCGCGGCATGCAGCAGCCCCGGTGCCATGGGCAGGTCATCGGCGAAACGGGCCTCGCCGGTTGCGTGCTTCAGCGCGCTATCCTGGCGCAGCGCGGCACCGGGGCCAGTATGGCGAGCGGCCATGTCCATCACGCGGCCTCCAATTGACGGTGCCAGAGGCGGCGCAAGAGGTTGCCGGCCGCGAGCCGGCGGTAATCCGCGCTGCCGCGCCAGTCGGACAGAGGCGCAATCGTGGATTCCAGGGCGGCGGCGGCGGTCTCGGCCGTCTCGCGGTTCCAGGGCCGCCCGGCCAGCGCCGCCTCCGCGGGGGCGCAGCGCGCGGCGCTCGGGCCGGTGCCGCCGAGTGCGATCCGCGCCCAGGCGATGCGCCCCGCCTCCAAGGCGATCACGGCGGAGAGGCCGACCGTTGCGATGTCCTGGTCCGGCCGCTTGGAGAGCTTCTCGGCGGCGAAGATCGCTCCGGCCGGTGGGCGGGGGATGAGCACGTCCCGGATCACTTCGCCGGGGCAGAGAGCGTTGGTGCGATAGCCCGTGAGGAAGTCCTCCACGAGCATATCCCGCGCCGCGTCAGGCCCTGCGATGCGAAGGGAGGCGCCCAGGGCGATCAGGGGCGGCAGGGCGTCGCCGATCGGGGAGGCGGTGCCGAGATTGCCGCCCAGCGTTCCCATGCCGCGGATCTGGCGCGAGCCGAGGCGGCGCAGCAGGCCGGCTAAGGGAGCAAAGGCCGGATCGCCCTCGCAGGCCGCCAGGAGGCGCCGGTAGCTCGTCGCTGCCCCGACCTGCAGGGCGTCGGGCATCACCTCCAGGCCATTCAGCTCGGGGATGTCGGACAGGCAGATCACCTCCGCCGGTGTCTCGCGCCGCTCCGAGACACGCAGCCCGAGATCGGTGCCGCCCGCAAGCAGCCAGGCACCGGGATGGGCGGCACGCAGCGCAAGGAGGTCGCGCAGGGCTGTGGGGCGGTGGAAAACCTGCCCAGGTGCCTCAAGCCGCGTTGCAGGGGTGGTGGGTGTGGCTGGCGGCGTGGCTGTGTCGTCGCGCAACGTGGCGAAGGCCTCGACGATGGGCCTGTATCCCGTACAGCGGCAGAGATTGCCCGCCAGCGCGTCATGCACGTCGCCGCCTTCGCGGGCATGCGCCCAGGCTGTCATGACGATGCCGGGTGTGCAGAAGCCGCATTGGGTGGCATCGGCCTCTGCCAGGGCCGTCTGCACGGGATGGGCCGCACCATCCGGCCCGCGCAGCCCTTCCACCGTCCGGATGCAGCGGCCATGCACCTGGCCGAGCAGGGCGAGGCACGCATTGACCGGCACGCGGGCGCCGTCCGGCTCCTCGATTACCACGGTGCAGGCGCCGCAATCACCCTCGGCGCAGCCCTCCTTCGTACCCGTGAGAACTGCGGGGCCGCGGAGCCAGTCGAGCAGCGTGGTGGTGGGCGAGGTGCCCGGCGGCAGGCTGCGGACCGTGCCGTTCAGGGTGAAGGCGATGGGGCCAGCGGGATCAGGGCCGGGCTGCTCTGGCATCATGCCGGGGAGCCTAGCAGGCTCCGTGCCGGCCATCAGCCTGGCGGTCGTCGATGGGTGGTCAGCCCACCGGGAGGCGGGAGAGCGCGGCAGTAAGATCCTCGGGCGCATAGGGCTTGGCCAGGACGGGGATGCCGGCGAGGCGCTGCGGCAGGCCGGCCGCGCCGTAACCGGAGGCGACCACGAAGGGCACCTCCATCT
>DATCMG010000551.1:0-2127 GCA_036563555.1 Roseomonas sp.
CCGAGGACGCCCAGACCGAGCTGGCCAAGGCCGTGGCCACGTTGGAAGGCCCTTCCTTCGCCGCCCGGGCGGCCGCCATCGCCGGCACGCCGGTGGAGGCGCTGAAGAGCCGCCTTCCGGAATCCATCCGCGACCAGGTGGACCACGCGGTCCGCCGCGCCCTGGAGAAGGCCTGGTCCACCGCCGTGGGCAGCGAGCCGCGCCGCACCCCCTTCGGCATGGATGTCGCCTGGTTCCACCGCGGCGTCGCCATGGCCAGCGGCGCCGCAGGCGGCGCGCTCGGTCTCGTTGGCACCCTGGCCGAGCTGCCCCTCTCCACCACCATCCTGCTGCGCCAGATCGCCGCCGAGGCCGCGGCCGCCGGCGAGGACCCGAAGGTGGCCGCCACGGCGGCCGAGTGCATGGCCGTCTTCGCCATCGGCAGCCCCAACAACACCGAGGACGATGTAGCCGAGACCGGCTACTTCGCCGCCCGCATCGCCCTGGCCCAGATGCTGCCCAACGCGGCCTCCAGCCTCGTCTCGGGCCTAGTGCCCGGCTTTCTCGGCGCCATCGCGGCACGCTTTACCGGCACGGTGGGGCTGAAGCTCTCTGCCCAGGCGGTGCCGATCATCGGTGCGGCGGCAGGGGCTGCGATCAACCTCGCCTTCCTCGAGCATTTCCGGGGCGTGGCGAAGGCGCATTTCACCGTACGCAAGCTCGAGCGGGTCTATGGCGCGGACCGGGTGCGGGCCGCTTACGACGCGCTGCGGGATGGCATCTCGGGGCGATAGGCGCGCTTGCGGCCCCGGGGCGTACCGGCGGATCCCATATGGGCCGTGGCATCAACGATGCGGCAGGTCCGGCCCTGGCACTCGCTCCATCCGGGGCGGGATTGGCCAATCCATCGCGTATTCAAGAAGAATGAGGGTGGCCACCAGGCCCAGCGCAAGCAGCGACAGGACGAGGTTGAGACTCGGATGCGGTTGGCGCAGCCAATGAGAAAAGGTGTCCATCATGGCCTCCGGGCTTGATCGGCGCGGAATCCCGGCCGCAACCGCGGGCTGATCCTGATCGGCCGCGGAACCGTCCGGGGGAGCAGGCTATCACCTGACGCGCCTTGTTCGCCACGACCTTCGGCGTGACGCCGCCAGCGCTTCAGCCGCTGCCTAGAATGACCCGCCTGTCCTGAATCCTCCTCCGCCGCCGAAGCTGCCGCCGGTGGTGAAGCCGCCATCGCCGCCAAAGCTTCCGCCCGTGCCGCCGCCCCACAGGCCGCCATCCCCGCCGCCGAACGAACCCTCCCATCCTCCCCCCCCCCAGGGGCCCGCATCGGGAATGCGGTGCTGCGCCAGCCGGTCCCAGAAGGCGCCGTGGCTGAGGGCTCCACCGAGGACCTGGCCGAGCAGCATCCCGAGCAGCGCGCCATCGCCGAAGTTCCAGTGGCCCGCACCATATCCGCGGTCGCGCATCTCATGGCGCAGGGTCAGCAGTTGCTGCACCCGGTCCCGCGCCGCCGCCGCGTCGGTCCGGCGCTGGACGAGCTGCCGCTCCAGCTCCGCCCGCTCCGCGCCCGCATGCGCGATCCGGGCGACGACGGCATCGTCCCGTGGCGTCGGGGTCCGGGCGGCGGCTTCGCGCAGGTTGCGGATATTCTCCTGCGACAGGGTAGCTTCCAGCACGGTCATCGCTTCGCGCGTCGCTGCATCCTGATCGGTGAGCTCGGCCCGGCGGCGCTCGGCTTGTCCAAGAGCGGCATGTGCCGCCTCCAGGCGATCCTCGGCATGGTCGAGTGCCGCGCGAACCCCCGCCAGATCCCTCTCTGCCTGGCCGGTCGTGATCCGCTGCTGATAGGCGGCGAGCGCCGCCGCCTGCTCCTCGGCGGAATTGCGCATGCGCTCGGCATGGGCGGACAGGCGTTCCGGCAGCTCGGTCAGCAGCGCATAGGCCCGCCGTACCGGATCGTAGCGGGCCACGCGCGCGACGAAGCGGTCCATCAGGCGCGTGAAGGACCCGGCGTGGTAAGCGGCCGTGCCGTAGCCGCGATTCCACAGATAGGCGAACAGAGGGTCGTCCATATAGGGCCGGCCCTTCTCCTCGCGGTCGCGGCGGGCGAAATCGGCCTTCTGCCTGGCATGCTGGGCGACG
>DATCMG010000649.1:0-9379 GCA_036563555.1 Roseomonas sp.
GGGCTTCTCCTTCGCCATGCGCACGAGATCCGTGAGACTTTGCGCCGGGAATTCATTCGAGACCAGCAGCGCGTTCGGTACGGTCGCAAACTGCGCGACATGGGTGAAAGCCGTTCGCGAATCGTAGGGCATCTGTCGGTACAGTCCGTGATTCATCGCGTTCTGCCCGTTGCCCGAGACAAGCAGCGTGTAACCATCCGGCACTGCGCGGGCGACCTGGGCTGCCCCGATGTTCCCGTTGGCCCCCGGGCGGTTCTCCACCACGAAGGGCTGGCCGAGGCTGCGGCTCAGTTGCTGCGCCATCAGGCGCGCGACCACGTCGTTGCTGCCACCCGGCGGAAAGGGAACGACGAGGGTGACAGGCCGCTCGGGCCAGACGGCCGCACCAGCGGCGCCAGCGGCGCCAGCGCGCGTCGCACCGGCCAGGGCAAGGGCGGCCAGTGTCGCCCGTCGTGTCAGTTTTTGCATGTTTCCTCCCGTTCGCAATCAGGCGGTGCAGCGCCAGGTCTCGGTCATCCAGGGCGCCAGCCGCTCTCCTTCCAGATCCAGCCCTGTTCCGGGCGCGTCTGGCACGTCCATGGTGCCGTCCGGGTTCACCGGCAGCGCGCCGGCCACATCAAGCAGCGGGTTCACCGAGGCATCGTACTCGATCCAGGGATAGGCGCCGGGTCCGCCGCCGCGCCGGGGCGCCACCAGCGCCGCGGCCTGCAGCGCCGCACGCATGTTGACTACCGTGCCGAAGACATGCGGCATCACCGGGAGGTCATAGGCGGCAGCCAGCGCCGCGATCTGGAGGAAGCCCGTGTAGCCGCCGCAGACCGTCAGGTCCGGCTGGAGGATGGAGAGGGCACCGGCCGAGAGGAAATCCCGGAAAGCCGCGAGGCTGGCCAGGGCTTCCCCGCCCGCGATGGCCGTGGGAACGGCGGCCGAGATCGCGGCGTAGCCCGGGATGTCCTCGGCCTGCACGGGTTCCTCGATCCAGAGGAGGCCCGCCTCCTCCATGCGCCGCGCCGATTCAATGGCCGCGCGGGCCGTGTAGCCCTGGTTGATGTCGGCCATGATCGCGACATCGGGGCCGACCTGCCGGCGCATTGCCATTGCCATCGCCCCGTCGGCCCGGGGCGAGACACCGGCGCGCGGCTTCACCGCCCGGAAGCCACGTCGGAGAATGGCGCCCACCTCCGCCTCGTAATGGCCATAAGGGTCCGCGGCCTCGGTGATGAAGGGGGCGCTGGCATAGGCCGGTAGCCGGGCGCGCAAGGCACCTCCCAGCATTTCCGCCACGCTCAGGCCGCGGTCCCGGGCAGCGAGGTCGTGCAGCGCCATGTCGAGGGCGGAGATGGCCATCATGCCCGGGCCGCGCCGGTCATAGCCGAGCGTGCCGAGCATCGCCTCGTAGAGCCTGCCGTGATGGTGCGGCGATGCGCCCAGGACCATTCCGGCCAGCCGGGTCCGGATCAGCGCCGCCGCCGCAGCCGGGGAGGAGAAGACCTCCCCCCATCCCCGCGCGCCCGTATCCGCGACCAACTCGATGAGCATGAAGTCACGCCGGCGGATCATCGTACGGGCATTGCCGATGGCGGGAGCCGGCACGAAGCCGAGTTGGTAGCCGCGGATCTCCACCACCTTCAAGGGCGCGTTCCTTCCCGTCCTCGGGGCTCTGGCAGCCTTCCCTGGGTGGGCGGCCCGGCCCGGTGGGGGAATTTGTCGCGACCGGATCAATGTGCGCAAATGCCAAAATGCGCAGAGCTCATGTCCTGTGGTTATGAACTTCGATCTTCGAGAGATGCAGGTGTTCCGCCGCGTGATGGAGTTGGGCAGCGTCACCGCCGCAGCGGCGGCTCTGAACATCTCCCAACCCGCCGTTACCCGGATGCTGCAGAAGACTGAACAGCGGCTTGGCTTTCCTCTGTTCATCCGTGAGAGGCGTCGCCTGCGCCCCACCGCCGAAGCGCAGATCATGTTCCCCGACACGCTCGGCGCTTTCAGCGCGATCGAGCAGGTACAGCGTTTGGCGGGGGAACTCCGGGAGGGGAGGGCCGGCATCCTGGCCATTGCCACCATTCCTGCCCTGGCCGGCTCCATCCTGCCCGGCGCGATCCAACGCTTCCGGTCCAGGCGGCCGGAGGCCTCCGTTACGCTGCAGACCTTCGGCGCCCATGAGGTCATCCAGCGGGTAGCTTCCCATCGGGACGACCTGGGCTTCATCATCGGCCCAGTCGGCAACGATGCCCTGCTCGTCAGCGATCTCCGGAATAGTGAGTTGACGTGTGTGCTGCCGCCGAATCACCCCCTGGCCGGCTGCCCAAGCCTCGCCCCCGCTGATCTGGCCGGGGCGCCGCTGATCTGCCCCGGACGCCATCTCGTTCTGGGCGAGCATCTCGAGCGCGCCTTCGCCGAAGCCAATATTCCCTTCCGAATCGCCGTGGAGGTCTCGCAGGCCGAAGCCGCCTGCGCGCTCGTGCGGGCCGGTGTAGGTATAGGGCTGATGAGTGGCTTCGGCCTGATGGGTGCACGCGCGACCGATCTGGTGAGCCGTCCGTTCCGTCCGGCCGTCGTCAGCACGGCCCGGTTGCTGCGGGCTCGGCTGAGGCCGCTTTCCCGCTTGGCCCAAAGCTTTGTGGAAGTCCTGGAGGCAGCGTAGATCCCGTCATGGTCTGCTTCGAGCTTCTACGGCACGCCAAGAGGTGGCTGTGGTCCTGCGCCGGATCCGGGCTGACAGCCGTCCTCTGGCCGGCACCCGCCTGATCCGGGAATGGCAGGGGATCGAGCACGCTGTCACGGTGCTGGCCGACGGCTTTGAGTTCGAGGGGCGGCCCTACAGGTCCCTCTCGGCGGTGGCGCGGCACATCACCGGCACGCGCTGGAATGGCTGGACCTTCTTCGGACTGAAGTCGCAGCGGGGTGGAGCATGAGCCAGCGCCAGGGCAGGACGGCTGAGGTCGTGCCGCCCCCCAATCCCGTCCGGCGGCTCCGCTGCGCCGTCTACACCCGGAAGTCCACGGACGAGGGGCTCGACCGCGAGTTCAACACCCTCGATGCCCAGCGGGAGAGCTGTGAGGCCTATGTGGCCAGCCAGCGCGCCGAGGGCTGGACCCCCGTGCGGGACCGCTACGATGACGGCGGCTTCTCGGGCAGCACCCTGGAGCGCCCTGCCCTTCAACTCCTGCTGCGTGACATCGAGCAGGGCCGGGTGGATGTGGTGGTGGTCTACAAGATCGACCGCCTCAGCCGCTCGCTGATGGATTTCTCCAAGCTGGTGGAGATCTTCGAGGCGCATGGGGTGACCTTCGTCAGCATCACCCAGTCCTTCAACACCACGACCTCAATGGGGCGGTTGACGCTCAACATCCTGCTCAGCTTCGCGCAGTTCGAGCGCGAGGTGATTGGGGAGCGGATCCGGGACAAGTTCGCCGCCTCTCGGGCCCGCGGCATGTGGATGGGCGGCCATGTGCCGCTCGGCTACGACGTCCGGGACCGCAAGCTGCTGGTCAACGAGGCAGAGGCCCCGACAGTCCGGCGGGTGTTCACTACCTTCCTGGACACCCAATCCGCCACAGCGACCGCCCGGCTGCTCCAGCAGGAAGGCCTGGCCAGCCGGTCCGGACGGCTGCTGGACAAGGGCGATGTCTACAAGCTGCTCAACAACCGAACCTATTTCGGCGAGGCGGCACACAAGGGGCAGGTCTATCGCGGTGAACACGAGCCCATCATCGACCGGGTGCTCTGGGATAAGGTGCACGCTCTGCTGAAGGAGAGCCCGCACACCCGCGACAATGCCGCCCGGAACCAAACGCCGGCGCTGCTGAAGGGGCTGCTGTTCGGCACAGACGGACGGGCGCTCTCGCCGACCCACACCCGGCGCCGGGGACGGCTGTACCGGTATTACGTCAGCCAGACCGCGCTGAAGGGCACCGACACAGCCGAACAGGCCGATCCTACCCTCGTGCGGCGCATCTCGGCGGCGGAGATTGAGGCGGCGGTGGTCAGGCAGGTGCGTGCCCTGCTGCGGCAGCCGGAGATCGTGGTAGGCACCTGGGCGGCGGCGAGGACCAGCAACCCGGACCTGACCGAAGGCGAGACGCGGGACGCCCTGCACCAGCTGGAGCCGCTCTGGGATGAGCTGTTTCCGGCCGAGCAGGCCCGGATCGTTCGGCTGCTAGTGGAGCGGGTGACGGTGTCCAGCACAGGAGCCGACATCCGGCTGCGGGTCGAGGGGATGGCCAGTCTGGTGCGGGATCTTGGGGCGGGCAGCAGCACCTTGCTGGAGGCGGCGGAATGAGCACCACGCACCCGACCAGCCTCACGGTCCAGGTGCCGATCGCGATCCGGCGCCGGCCAGGGCGCAAGATGGTGGTCACGCCGGAGGGGGTGGTGAGTGGAGCCGCACGGACCGTCTCAATCCCCACCAGCGCTGATCCTGCGCTGGTGAAGGCGCTGGCACGGGCGTTCCGGTACCAGAAGCTGCTGGATGAGGGGCGGTACTCCTCCATCACTGAGATGGCCGAAGCCGAGCGCCTGGACCGCGGCTACATGGGACGGCTGCTGCAGTTGACGCTGTTGGCACCAAATGTTGTGGATGCGGTGTTGGACGGGGTGCAGCACGATCATCTCAACCTGCCGCGGATCCTAAAATCACTCCCAGCAGAATGGGAGCGGCAGGGCGCACTGCTGGCCTAATGGGCAGCGACCAGTGTGAGGTTCCAGGGCCAAGTCTGCCCTGCGTCCATTTCGGCCACACAAAATCACCTATGTCGCTCCTGAAAGCAGACGGACGGTCTTGGAACGGCGGAAAGTTTGGAAGGTCCATGCTGGCGAGGCAGTTGGCCAGGACCTACACCGCGTCTAGGGTGAACGGCGAAATCGGAGGAGCCGTGTGATGAAGTTCGAACAGCAGGGGCGTCGCTCGGTGCTGCTCGGCACCGTGCTCGCAGGAATGTCCGCGGCGCATGTTGGTGCACAGCCAATCGCAGGCGGTCGTCCGATCCGCCTCATCGTGCCGTTTCCGCCAGGTGGCGCCATCGACATCCTCGGCCGGCTCCTCGCCGACCGGTTGATGCCGGTGCTTGGCCAGTCGGTGGTGATCGAGAACCGGAGCGGGGCCGGCGGCATGATTGGTGGTGACGCGATCGCCAAGGCGGCGCCGGACGGAACGACGATCGGCATCGTCGGCGTTGCGGTGCTGTGTGCCGCGCAGTTCCTCTACAACCGCCTGCAGTTCAATCCACAATCCGATCTTGCGCCGGTGACGCAGATCTCGGACGGGTCGCGAGTTTGCGTAGTCAACGCCCAGACGGCAGCGCAGCGCGGCTGGACTGACTTTCGTGCGCTGATCGCATGGGCGAAGGCCAACCCGGAAGGGGTGAGCATGGCGTCCTCGGGCGTCGGAACCTCCAGCCATCTCACCATCGCCGCGGTCAACGAGGCCGCCGGGGTTCGAATCCTGCATGTGCCATATCGCGGCGGCGGCCCCGCCATCAACGACCTCGTCGCCGGCCGGATCGACATGATGTTCGACTCCCCGCCTGCCCTCATGCCGTTGATCGAACGTGGCGCGGTGAAGCCGCTGGCCGTCAGCACGCGGGGTCGGCAGTTCTTCGCGCCGGACGTTCCTGGCATGGGCGAATTCGCTGACATCGGCCTTGGCGACCTGGATGTGGACACCTGGAATGCTGTCATGGCACCCGCCGGCACGCCAGCGCCGGTCATCGCGCGCCTGGCTGAAGCCGTGCGGATCGCGGCGACCCAGTCGGACCTCACGGAGGGGCTGCGGCCGCTCGGCTTCCGCACGGTACTCAGCCAAACACCCGAGGTGTTGGCAAAGCTGATCCGCGACGACGCTCCGCGGTGGCAGCGCATCGTACAGGCTTCCGGCGTGAGGCTGGATTGAGCCGGCCCATGCCCGTCAGCAATCGCCGCAGTGGAGATCCCACATGATCTCTAACCAGCCATCGCCCGACACTGGTCTCGCGGTCACACTGCTCTCATCCGTCCATGACGCGACGCGGGACCCGCTGGGTGGCGTAACCCGGGAAGGCTACGGTCCGGGGGAGCAGAAGGCGCATGACATCGTTCGTGCCGCGGCGGAGCGCGAGGGGCTGCGAACCCGGGTCGATCCAGCCGGCAACCTGTACATGACGCTGCCCGGGGCGGATCCTTCCGCGAAGCGCATTATCATCGGCAGCCATCTCGATTCCGTTCGACAGGGCGGCGATTACGATGGGGCCGCCGGCGTCATGGCGGGACTGGCGGTGGCGGTGGGCCTGCGGAAGGCCGGCTTCGTGCCGCGCCGGGACATCGAGGTAATGGCGATCCGGTCCGAGGAGGGAGGCGCCTGGTTCCCGACGCCCTTTCCTGGCAGCCGTGCCGCCCTTGGCCTGTTGCATCCCGACGCACTGGCAACGCGCGGCATGAACGGAACCGTGACGCTGGAACAGGCAATGCGGCAGTCTGGCTTCGATCCGGACTGGTGCCAGTCGGGCCAGCGTGAGCTTGGGCCCGACAACGTCCAGGCCTATGTCGAGCTTCACATCGAACAAGGCCTGGAGCTGGAGGAGAAGGACCTTCCGGTCGGCGTCGTCTTCGGCCTTCCCGGCAATCGCCGCCATCGCTTCGCCCAAGTGATCGGCGAGTACAACCATTCCGGCACCACTCCGCGCCGGCACCGCCGCGACGCGGTACTGGCCGCGGCAGAACTGGCGCACCGGCTGGAGCAATCCTGGATCCGCCTGGAGGGGGAAGGCCACGAGCTGGTCATGACCTTCTGCGTCTTTGAAACCGGTCCCCAGGCTGGCTTCGGGAAGGTGCCGGGCGAGGTTTCCTTCAAGCTGGACGTGCGGAGCGGACAGCAGGCTGCGCTGGATGCGCTCTACCGCGACCTGCATGCGTTAGTCGCTGAGATCGCGGCACGACGCGGGGTCTGCTTCGAACTGGGGCCAGAGCAGGCACGCGCCCCTGTTCCCATGGACCCCGCCATAGTGGATGCGCTCGCGCACGCGGCAACTGACGCGACAGTACCGTTCTGCCGCATGGCCAGCGGTAGCGGGCATGACGCGCAGAGCTTCGCGGCTGCCGGAATTCCGGCCGGGATGCTCTTTGTGCGCAGCCAGAACGGCAGCCACAACCCCAATGAGGCTATGCGGCTGGAGGACTTTGATGCGGCGTGCCGTGTGCTGATGGCCTGGGCGGTGGCCGCAGCCGGCTAACTCGGCCGTCAATGTAACCGGACCATTCGGAAGTGCCGGTCCGCCTCCGGCCGCTTCTGCTTTGCGCCCATTCCGGCCATTCCGCGGCCAACACCCGCCGCCCGAGAGCGGACATGCGTAACGGCTCGTGGCTATCCAGGCCGAGTGTTGATCGTGCGTTCGCGGTGCACCACGGAAGGTGAACTACACGGCTAAACCAGGGTCGAGGCGGCCCGGGGAGCTTGGTCAATCCGGCCCTACTTCTAGCTACTGGTGCGATCCCTGCTGGTGGGTTTGGGTAGAAGATCCATGAGCGCCCGCAAAGGCGCGCTGGTCTCGCCTGACCACACGAGGTGTGTCCGGTTGAGGCGCAGCCGCGCGGGTAGCGGATGGCGCTGCACCGACGTGCCCAGGACGGCCTGGTCGAGCACCTCTGCCGGTACGATGGCCACGCCGGTGCCGGCCGCCACGCAGGCCACAATTGCGTGGTAGGAGCCGAGTTCCAGTATCCGTCCGGGCGAGACGCCTCCCTCGGCCAGCCACTCGATCAGGCGCCGGCGGTAGGAGCAGCCGTGTGGGAAGGCCACGAGCGTCTGATCACCCAGGTCAGCTGGACGGCGGAGTGTGGGGACGCCCTTGGTGCTGATGAGCACCAGTTCTTCCTCGAAGGCGGGCACCGAGGAGAGGCTTCCTGTCTCGAAGGGCTCGGATACGAAAGCGGCCTCGACCTCAAAGCGCTCGAGACAGCGGAGGAGCACGCTCGTGGTGCCGGTCTGCAGTTCAACCGACACATCCGGGTACCGGGCGTGGAACGCGGACAGGATCGGCGGCAGTCTTGCGCCCGCAGTGCTTTCCAGGGAACCCAGCCGCAAAACGCCACGCACTACCCCGCTTCGTAGCTCCTGTTCCGCCAGATCGGCCATCTGCAGCAGCCGCTCCGCATGACCCAGTAAGGTAAGGCCCGGCTCCGTGAGAACCAGGCCACGGCCCTGGCGGCGGAACAGGGCGACGCCCAGCCGCTCCTCCAGCTGCTTGATCCGTGTGGTGATGTTGGAGGGCACGCGATGCAGCTGGCTGGCAGCGCGAGCCACACCTCCCTCTCTGACCACGCAGCGAAAGATGTCCAGGTCGTCGAGGTCCATTGTTCTCATGCCGAGAATGGTAGGTCATGAGAATTCAGTATTCAACGCGGCTCCGAGCGTGTTCCATCCGGGCTGCTCATGACCAGCGAACACTCACCGCCCGGCCCCTCTTCTCACCCGACATGGCTCGTCGTCGGTAGCGGCATCGTTGCCCTGGCCACTGCCATGGGCATCGGGCGTTTCGCCTTCACGCCGCTGATGCCATTGATGATGCGCGACGGAACCTTGAGTGCCGCTGCCGGCGCCCTATGGGCGGCGGCCAATTACGGCGGGTATCTCGCAGGTGCGGTGACCGCTTCCTGGTTCTCCGTTGATCTTCGGCGGGGCCTGCAGCTCTCCCTCATCGGGATCGTGCTCACGACGGTCGCCGCTGCGTGGGTCGATGGTGCCTCGGCGCCCCTCCTTGGCGCCGTGCTGCGCGCCGCCGCCGGCGTCTTCAGTGCCTGGACGCTAGTCTGCTCGAGTAGCTGGTGTCTCGCGGAGCTGGCCCGGCGGGGTGCCCCCGGGCTAGGAGCCTGGATCTACACTGGCGTCGGCCTGGGTATCGCACTCGCCGGCGTTCTCGCCTGGCTCGGCGGGCGGCAGCCAGCCAGTCGGCTCTGGCTCGAGCTTGGGCTCATCTCCGCCGCGGGCGCGGTGTTCGTAGGGTTGAGCCTGGGAGGCCGGCGAGCGGCGCCCTTGGACGCAGCATGCGCCTCATCGACGGCCCCGACAGGCAGGAGGTCCGGGCATCTACCCTTGGTACTGTGCTACGGAACCTTCGGCTTCGGCTACATCGTGCCGGCTACCTTCCTGCCCGCGATGGCCCGGCAGCAGGTTTCCGACCCTCTCGTGTTCGGACTTACTTGGCCGCTCTTCGGGCTGGCCGCCGCTCTCTCGGTCGCAGTCGCCGCGCGCTGGCTCTCGGGTTGGCCCCGCCGGCGCGTTTGGGCGCTCGCTCAAGGAACCATGGCGCTCGGCACCGCCCTGCCAATGGCGACCCAGGCCCTGTGGGCCCTGACTGCCTCGGCCGTCCTGGTGGGCGGGACCTTCATGGTGGCCACCATGGCGGGC
>DATCMG010000652.1:0-2973 GCA_036563555.1 Roseomonas sp.
ATGGGGCGCGCGGAGATGGGACGCGCATTGGTGGTGGTGCAGTTGATGTTCGCGCCACCGACGAAGTTCAGGCCGGTATGGTCGAAGGCATCACCCTGATAGTCGTCGCAGGTCATCCCCAGCGCGCCCGCACCGGCCCACGAATTGAAGAGCTGGTCGTCGAAGAAGCCGTTGACGGCCGAATTCGCCTGGTAGGCGTAGTTCTTGCCGACCACGCCTTCGCCCGTGCCGGGGTCGTAAGGCTTGCCGATGCCGCAATAGAGCAGCATCCGCACATTCCAGAGCTGATAGGCGCAGAGCAGCACAAGGTCCGCGGGCTGTTCCCATTCCTCGCCCTGGGCGTCGACATAGACGACGCCGGTGGCCTGCTTGCCGTCCGCGCTCATGAGCACTCGCACCACCTCGCATTCGGTGCGCGCCTCGAAGCCGGGATGGCGCATCAGCACGGGCAGGATGGTCGTCTGCGGCTCTGCCTTGGAGTAGTTGGCGCAGCCGAAGCGCTCGCAGAAGCCGCAATAGGTGCAGGGCGCCATGCTGACGCCGAGCGGGTTGGTATAGGGCCGCGACATATTGGCCGAGGGCAGCGGGAAAGGGTGCATGCCCAACTCGGTCGTCGCGCGATGGAACAGGTTCTGCGCGTGGTTCATGCCCATGGGCGGCAGCGGGAAGGGCCGCTCGCGCCAGCCCTCGAAGGGGTTGCCGCCGGGCTGGATCACGCCCTTGATGTTGCCCGCCGTGCCGCCGATGCCGCAGAGATGCTCGAACTTGTCGTAATAGGGTTCGAGTTCGTCATAGGTGATGCCCCAGTCCTGGATCATGTGGTTCTCGGGGAAGATCCCCTCGCCATAGCGTTCCAGGTAATGGCTGCGCATGTTGAAGTCGCTCGGCAGGAAGCGCCAGGTGTGGCCGTTCCAGTGCACTCCGGCGCCGCCCACGCCGTTGCCCGGCAGAAAGCTGCCCCAGCGGCGGATGGGCAGCGCGGCCTGGTCCATCGTGTTGCGTGCGGTGACCGTGTCCTGCGCGGGACGCACGAATAATTCGTTGCGAATGTGGTAGCGCAGCTCGTCCGGCGCGGTGCCGATATTGAAGTCGCTCGCCGTGTCGCGCCACGGGCCGCGTTCGAGGGCGACGACCCGAAGTCCGGCCTGGGTCAGCTCATGGCCCATGATAGCCCCTGTCCAGCCGAGGCCGACGATCACGGCATCCTTGCGGGGAAGGCGGCGCATCAGCCGCGCCCTCCCCGGCGGTTCCAGTCGGGTCTTCCGATCAGGCTGACGGGCGGCAGGGTATAGCGCCTGTTTGGCGCCGCGATCACGTCGCGGTAATCGTAGCGCGTGCCCGGGAATCCGATGAGCTTCCAGCCCACCATGTCGCGGTTTCCGCCATAGATCGGGTCGCCGAAGAAGCCTTCCATCGTGTTGCTGAAGACCAGGTCGAAGATCTCGCTTCCGTTGAACTCCGGCGTGTTGACCTCGCGCTTCTCGAGCGAGCTCAACACGCCGTCCAGCTCCTCGCCCGAGAGCTGCGGGACGGAGCGGCCGCCGAAGTTGCGCGCGACATGCGCGGCGAGTCCGGTCAGTCCCTTGCGATAGGCCTGGGCCGGCGTCAGCGGCGATTGGAAGCCTTGGGTGGGCAATGGGTTCGGCGGAAAGGGTCCTTGCATGTACACGCCCTCTGCGCGGCCATAGGGCCCGGCGAGCTGGCGGTCGATGAAGACGGCGCAGCCGGCCTCCTTGCCACCAGGCCCCAACTCATCCTGTGGAATCAGCCGATCGACGATGGCCTCGATCGCCGCGCCCTCTTCCGCCGTGAAGAACAGCCATGGGCCGGGGCGCACCTCCGCGGGCGGATAGACCTCGTTGCCCGTCCAGGGCAGCCCGTGGATGGTGCGGGCCGAGGCGGTGGCGGTAAGGCCGATGACGGCAGTGGTGGCGCTGAGGAGGGCTCGGCGGGAGCTACGCGCGTCGGACATCGAGGAACCCCTTGCTGCGGATCGCACTTCGCCGTCGCCGCCCCGAGGCCGGCGTGGAGCAAGGTTGCTGCGGAGGAGCGCCGGCGTGTATTGCGTTAAGTTAATACGCGCACCCCACCAGCAGGCGCGGCCCGGAAAGCCGTGCTGCATCACGACTTTTTCGCGGATTCACGATTGCGTGCTGCTCAGGCCAATACGTCCCGCGCCCGCAGCAGCGACGCCTTTTCGGACGGGTCGAGCTTCGGAAATTGCAGGTCGAGCGCTTCCATCGCTCCCGCCACCGCCTCGGCGATCAGCAGTCGCGCGAGCCATTTCCGATCGGCCGGAATGACGAACCAGGGCGCATGCGGCGCGGCGGTGGCGCGGATCGCATCCTCATAGGCGGCCATGTACTCGCCGTAGCGCGCGCGGTCAGCAAGGTCGCCAGCCCGGAACTTCCAGTTCTTCGCGGGCTCATCGATGCGGGCGAGCAGGCGCTGGCGCTGCTCCTCCAGCCCGACATGGAGGAAGAACTTCAGGATCAACATGCCCTGGCGCGCGAGGTAGCGCTCATGCGCCGCGATGTCTTCCAGGCGCTCGGCCCAGATCTGCGGGCCGACCAGCCCGGTGGGCAGCGGTGCGTCCTGCAGAACGGAGAGCTGCACGCGCGGGACCAGCACCTCCTCATACCAGGAGCGGTTATGGACTCCGATGCGGCCACGTCGCGGCAGCGCGACGTCATGGCGCCAGAGAAAGCCATGCGCCCGCTCCAGCGTACTGGGGGCGGAGAAGGATTCCACGCGCATGCCCTGGGGGTTCACGCCGGTGAAGACATGCTTGATCGCGCCATCCTTCCCGCCGGCATCCGGTGCCTGGAAGATGCAGAGCACGGACCAGCGCGCATCGGCATAGAGCCGTTCCTGCTGCTCCGAAATGCGGGTGACGGCCGCCTTCAGAACCTCCTCGCCACCCTTCTTGTCGAGGGCGAGGCGGCCATCCTCATCAGACCGATGGGCGGAGAG
>DATCMG010000654.1:0-12986 GCA_036563555.1 Roseomonas sp.
ATCTTGGTCTCCTGTGCCCCATGCAGCACGATGCAGCCGGGTTCGGGCAGCTTCACCACCGCCTCGGCCAGCCCCGCCCGGCGGAGCCGCGCGATCAGCGCCTCGGCCGAGGCATCGCCGTCGAGCAGGGCGAAATCCTCCACCCCGGCCAGCACGATGTCGCTGAGCCCGATCGCGCGGGCGAAGGCCGCGCGCGCCTCCTCCGGGTCGGGCCAGCCGCGCGGGCGAAAGTTGGTGTCGAACGCCACGCGGCTGCCGCCGGCCCGGGCCGCTTCCAGGACGCCGAACAGCCGTTCCCGCGCGGTGCCGCGGAACAGGGAGAGGGTGATGCCGGACAGATAGATCAGGCCGGCCGCTGCCAGCCCCGCCTCGATCCGGGGCGTTTCCGGTTGCTCGAAGATCTGGCGCACGGGGGCCTGGTCGCGCCAGTAGGAGAAGCGCCGCTCGCCCTTCGCATCGGTCTGGATGAGATAGAGGCCCGGCAGCCGGCCGGGCAGGCGCAGCACGAGGCCGGTGCCCACGCCCTCCTCCTGCCAGGCGCGCAGCATCTCCTCGCTATGCATGTCGTCGCCGAGGGCTGTCACATAGTCCACCGTGATCCCGAGGCGGGCGGCCGTGCCGACCCGCGCGAGATAGACGGCCGTGTTCAGCGTATCCCCGCCGAAGCCACGCGAAAGGAGCCCATCCGGGCGCTCGCGCAACTCGATCATGCATTCACCGATGCAGGCGACACGGGCTTCGCGCTTCATGGCACCGTCTCCGTCAAAGCCATGCCGGCGGATGTTTCCGCCCCGCCCCGGGCCGCACCGCAGGAGGCGCGCACGACCAGCCGCGCCGGCAGGATCACCTGCTCCGGCGGCCGGTCCGGCTCGGCGATGCGGCGCAGCAGCAGGCGGCCCGCCTCCTCGCCGACGAGGCGCGGCAGGGTGGAGACGGTGGTGAGGCCCGGCTCGCGCAACGCCGCCTCGGGCAGGTCGTCCACGCCGGTCACGGCAATGTCGCGCCCGGCGCGCAAGCCGCGGCGCTCCAGCCCCAGCATGGCGCCGAAGGCGACCACGTCGTTGAAGCACACCACGGCGGTGGGCGGTGCCGGGCCGTCCAGCAGCGCCCCGATCGCCTCCGCCCCGGCACGGCGGCTCACCGGGGCCTTCAGCATCAGGCCGGTGTCCAGCCCGTGGCGGCGCATGGCGGCCGTGAAGCCCGAGCGCCGGGCCCGGCTCACGGAGTGGCTGAGATCGCCGCCGATATAGGCGATGCGGCGATGGCCAAGCCGGATCAGATGCTCCACCACCTGTTCCAGTCCGAACCGGTTATCGGCGGCGGCGTGGTCATCCCCCGTCTCCGCTGCGCTGGTGGAGACATGGCGCAGGGCCTGCACGCAGGGGAGCTGCCAGTCGCGCAACCGGCGGATCAGCTCGGGCGGAGTGCCCGCCGCCGGGCACAGCACCACGCCATCCACGCCCTGTTCGCGCATGCGGCGGAGAAAACGCTCCTGCCGCTCCAAATCCTCGCCGGTGCTGACGAGGAAGGAGACATAGCCGGCGGGGTCCATGGCGTTGTCCACGCCCACCGCCATCTCGCCGAAGAAGGGGTTGGTGATGTCGGTGACGACCAGGCCGATGGTCTGGGTGCGGCTGGCGCGCAGCATCGCCGCGCCGCGGTTATAGGTGTAGCCCAGCGCATCCACCGCCGCCCGCACCCGCTCCCGCGTCTCGGCCGCGACCAGTGGGCTGTCGCGCAGCACGAGGGAAACGGTGGCCCGCGACACGCCGGCGCGCGCCGCCACGTCGCGCAAGGTCAGGCGGGCGCGCTCCGCCGGGGCGGGTGGGGGGTCGGCGGGGCGGGCCATGTCCTGCTCCGGCCGGATCAGTGGGAGTGACGCGGCAGGCCGGCGGTGTGTGCGACGTCCTGGTAAGCCACCGCGTCCTCCATGCAGGCGCCGGTCGAGAGCTGGCCGACCCGCTCGCGGTGCAGGGCCTGCCAGGGCGTCTGGTTCCGCAACGCGGGCTTGGGCATGGCGGCGCGGCGGGATGCGATCTCCTCATCCGGTGCCAGCAGGTCCACGCGCCGCTGGCGCAGGTCCACCCGCACCCGGTCGCCGGTGCGCAGGATGGCCAGGTTGCCGCCGACCGCGGCCTCGGGCGAGACGTTGAGGATCGAGGGGCTGGCCGAGGTGCCGCTTTGCCGCCCGTCACCGATGCAGGGCAGCGAATGCACGCCACGCCGGATCAGCGCATCGGGCGGCTGCATGTTCACCACTTCAGCCGAACCGGGATAGCCCACCGGGCCGCAGTTGCGGATGAACAGGATACAGTATTCGTCGATGGCCAGATCAGGGTCGTTGATCCGGGCGTGGTAGTCCTCCGGCCCCTCGAAGACGATCGCGCGGCCCTCGAAGGCGTCGGGGTCGTCGGGGTTCGATAGATAGCGCGCGCGGAATTCGGGGGAGATGACGCTGGTCTTCATCACTCCGGAATCGAACAGGTTGCCGCGCAGCACCAGAAGGCCGGCCTCCGGCATCAGCGGCGCCTCGAAGGGGCGGATGACGTCGCGGTCCTGCGACACGGCGCCTGCCAGCTCCTCGGCCATGCTGCGGCCGGTGACGCTGCGCGCGCCGCCATGCAGCAGCCCGGCATCGAGCAATTCGCGCATCACCGCCGGCACGCCGCCGGCGCGATGGAAGGATTCGCCGAGATAGGCGCCGGCGGGCTGGCAGTTCACCAGCATCGGCACGTCATGGCCGACGCGCTGCCAGTCATCCAGCGAGAGCTCCACCCCGACATGGCGCGCTATGGCGATCAGATGCGGCGGGCAATTGGTGGAGGCACCGAGCGCGGAAGCCACCATGATCGCGTTCTCGAAGGCGTCCTTCGTCATCACCGCGCGCGGCGTCAGGTCCTCGCGCACCATGTCCACGATGCGCAGGCCGGTGCGGTAGGCCATCTGGCCACGCTCCCGGTATGGCGCGGGGATGGAGGCGCAGGTGGGCAGGCTCATCCCCAGCGCCTCGGCCAGCGAGTTCATCGAGAGTGCGGTGCCCATAGTGTTGCAATGGCCGACGCTCGGCGCCGAGGCCGCTGCCATGTCCATGAACTCCTCGTAGCCGATCTCGCCGGCCGCCAGGCGCTGCCGCCCCTCCCAGATGATGGTGCCGCTGCCCGCAAGGCGCCCCTTGTAGTGCCCGTCCAGCATCGGCCCACCCGAAAGCACGATGGCCGGGATGTTCACCGTTGCCGCGGCCATGAGGCAGGCCGGCGTGGTCTTGTCGCAGCCCGTGGTCAGCACGACGCCATCGAGCGGATAGCCGAACAACACCTCCACCAGGCCGAGGTAGGCGAGGTTGCGGTCCAGCGCGGCGGTGGGGCGCTTGCCGGTTTCCTGGATCGGGTGGACCGGGAACTCCATGGGGATCCCGCCGGCTTCGCGGATGCCCGCCTTCACGCGCTCGGCCAGCAGGAGGTGGTGGCGGTTGCAGGGGGCGAGGTCGCTGCCGGTCTGGGCGATGCCGATGATCGGCCGGCCGGATTGCAGCTCGGCGCGGGTGATGCCGTAGTTGAGGTAGCGCTCCAGATAGAGCGCCGTCATGTCCGGGTCATCCGGATCATCGAACCAGGCCTGGCTGCGCAGCTTGACCATGGCGGTTCCCGTTTCCTGGCCGGTGGGCCTGTCCCCCGGTTCGGATTCTCGATGGCACAATCCATTGGATTGATCCAATGATTTTCTCGCCCGGCCCGGATGGCCCCTTCTCCTGACCTTCTTTCGACGCGGGCGGCGGTCCAGGGCAAAGAGGCGCGTGGTGCAGTGCAACAAGCGTTAGATCGATTCTTGCGAGCCGCTTCCCAAGTGTCTCGTCCTTGATTGGAAGCCGTGTGAGTGAGGGGACCGAAGATGCTTGTGTATTGGATCGGTCCAAATTAACGTCCGCTTGCTGACGCCGGCAGCGACCGGGGCACCCGAGGGAGACGACAAGAATGTCCATCAGCAACCCGGCCGGCCGGCCGCTGACGCGGCGCATGGCGCTCGGGGCCGGCCTGGCCCTGCCTTTCGGCGCCCGCGCCCAGGGCGCCTATCCCAACCGCCCCGTCACCGTCATCGTCGGCTTCCCGCCGGGAGGGCAGACGGATTTCGCCGCGCGCATCGTGCAGCCCGGGCTCGGGGCTGCCCTGGGGCAGCCGGTGGTCATCGAGAATCGTGGCGGCGCGGGTGGCAATATCGGCACCGAGGCGGTGCTGCGCGCCCGGCCGGACGGCTACACGTTGCTGGCCGGCAATTCGAGCCCGATCGCCATCAACCCGCACACCTTTCCCGGCATGACCATCAACCCGCTCAACCTCGTGCCAATCGGGTTGACGTTGCAGAGCTCGCTGATCCTCTGCGTGCATCCCTCCGTGCCAGCCAACAACGTCCAGGAGCTGACAGCCTGGATCAGGGCGCAGCGCGGTGGCGTGAATTACGGCTCGCCCGCCGCCGGCAGCCTGTCGCATTGCGCGATGGAGCTCTTTCGCGAGCGGATCGGCAAGCCGGAGATGGAAAGCGTGCCCTATCGTGGCAGCGGCCCCGCCATCCAGGACTTCATTGCCGGGCGCTTCAGCGCAATGTTCGACGCCGCCTCAGTGATGGCGCCCTACATCAAGGCTGGCCAGTTGCGCGGCATCCTCGTCACGGGCCCGACCCGCTCCCCGGCCTTCCCCGACGTCCCCACCGCGACGGAGCAGGGATTGCAGGACTTCACCTTCACCGCCTGGATCGGCCTCTTCGCCCCGCGTGGCACGCCGGATGACATCATCCGCCGGATCTATGCCGCGCAGAACGCCGCCCTGCAGGACGCGGCGATGCGGGAGCGGATCACCAGCCAGGGCGACGAGCCCGGCAGCGGCACGATGGAGGAATTCGCCGCCATGGTGCGGCGCGACCACGCCCGCTGGGGCGAGGTGGTTCGGGCGAACAACATCCAGGCGACCTGAACGGATCCGATGGGCACGTGTCCCACGGCCGTGGCCGGGATGGATGGAGAGCCGTCGCGGTTGCGGTGGCCTCGCCCGTGGCTTCGCGGCGTCGCTCAACCCTGTGCGGGGCCACTCGGAAATTGGGTTCCTCCGCCCAGGCAGCATGAAGCCGGCACCGCAGGCCTGTGAACAGAGCTTGGAGAGGCGATTACTGATCTCCTTAAGGATGGTTCACGGGGAATTCTGAAATCTCCGTGACCATGGAAAAAATTGAGACGATCTGGCCCGGTGGGACGTTCATGGGAGCCGCCTCAAGTTTCTCTCCTGCAACGGACCGGACGAAATGCCTTCATCGTTGATGCCGCAAGGGCTTACTCCCGTGCCTGCGCGTCTTCGCATCCTGGCCACACCTGCGCCTCGCGCCATCAGGCGCGGCATCGACCTGACGGCCGGAATGGCCCTGCTGGTGCTGACCCTGCCCCTGTTCCTGGTGACGGCCCTGGCCATCCGGCTGAACGGCCCCGGCCCCGTCTTTCGCGCGGAGCCCCATCTCCGTGAGGATGGCCGCACCTTCCTCCTGCTCGCCTTCCGTAGCCTGACGGCTGGCCCCACAGGGGGGGGCGCCGGGCTGACCGGCCTGGGCCGCCTGATCGAGATGATTCGGCTGGATCAACTCCCCATCCTGCTGAACCTGCTACGAGGAGACCTGACCCTGATCGGCCCCTCTCCGGAGCCGCTCACGGGGCGTTCCCGGCATGTGCCGGAGAACTGGGCTGCCGATGCGGCGCTGCCGATGAAGCCGGGCCTGAGCGGATGGTGCGCGGTGAACTGAGGACCGCTTCAGCACACTACCCATCCCGCTTCGCCTCGCGGCAGCTGTCGCCAGCGCTGACAGATGTCGCTGGCGAAAGCGTAGCCTTACGTTCATCATCTTGATTGTGTTGCTATTTTTGGACTGGTTCGCTTCTTGCCCTCCGTCTCCCCATCAACACGCGGAAATCATAACCGTCAGGGAGCCGGATGAGTTTTTTACAAGATATCACCGTGGCGGCGGGCGTGGCGATGAGCCTTGCGGCGCCTTCCCAGGCAAGAGCGGAGGTGACCTTCACCTTCAAGGGAGCCAGTTCCGCCGCCGCGCAGCTTGACGGGTTGGAGGGGCTCTTCCTCGCCGTCTCCTGCGCCATGCCCATTGCGGCGGAGTCTTCGCTGTGACCGGGGCGCAGTGCCGGGCGGCCCGGGAGTTGCTTGGCTGGTCGGAACAGGATCTGGCCGTACATGCCCTTTGCTCCAGCATGACGGTCCGGAACCTCGAAAGGCGGGCGGGGCGTCCGCATAGATCGACCATTCTCGCAATTCGCCGGGCGGTCGAGGAGGCGGGCGTGCAACTCACCGATGGTGAGGCGCCAGGCGTCAAGCTACAGCACAGGGACAGCTGAGCCCCGGAAGGCGCCAAGACGCGGGCGCTGTCCTGCTCGGCCGTGGCGCGCTGCGCCATCTTTGGGGCCGAAGGGTGGAACTTATCCCGGCATGATGTGCTGGGAGCTTTCGGCGCGCACCAGATCTGCCCCCAGTCGCGGCCCATGAATTCGGCCTGATCACGTCCATTCTACCGAAGGTTGCAAAGAAGGGCGACTTCGCAGCCAGTATCGGCGTAGAGTAGGGCTCCTACTGAGGGAGCTGAAATGCCCGACGGGCCGATGTGCAACCCAGCCCTCCATGTTCTGGTGGCCGAGGATGAGGCGTCGGTCGCGCTGGTGATCGACGAGAACCTGACGGAATGCGGATTTCGCGTCACCTGCGCGCCGGATGGTGCGGTGGCCGTCGCTGAGCTGTCGGCACACCCCTTCGATGCGGTGGTCACCGACATCCGGATGCCGAACCTCGACGGCGTGAGTCTTGTCCGGTCGATCTTGGCCACTTTTCCCCGCATGCCGATCGTCGTGCTGAGCGGCTATATGACGGCCCAGCAGAGGGGAGAGCTGCTGGCGCTTGGCGTGCCTGCTGAGGCACTGCTTGAAAAGCCGAGCGGCTTTCGCGACCTGCGGGGCACCCTGATCCGGTTGCTGTCAGCGACGCATCCCTAGCAGGCCTCTTGGCTTGGCCGAGCGGGTGCCGAAGCCAGTCGCCGCAGGAAGATAGGCGGCGCAGGCAGCGCCGATGGCTCGATCGGGCACGCCGATCATGTTGCGATGCGATAATTTGCCTATGTTGGTGACCGTCTGAGCCCCGCAGGCCCATTCAGGCCGGTATGGAAAAGGACCGTGACGAGAGTCAGACCAACCGGCGGCTACTCCAACTTTGGCTTGCCATCGCCCTGTCCTGGCACCCTGAGCCGACTCCTCCGCCGGGGCAGGATCGGGTTATACGCTCCGGGGATCAGGACAGGGTCAGTGCTAGCAAGCCGGACCCGCAGAGGTGATGGCGCCGCATCCGATGTCAGGGCAGTGCGGGCGGCACCGCCTCAGCGATCGACCTCGACGAGAGTGAGGCCGGGTGCGAGGACGGAGCCTGGGCCGGGATTCCCGAGCCGGTCCAGCCCATCGCGCATGGCTCGGCTGCCGGCGAGCCACCGATCCGCGAGCGTCGCGCGGGAGAAGTCGAAGACCTTGCCGGGGCCGGCTTCGTCCAGCCCGGCACGATAGCCGAGAAGCAACAGCGTGAGGTCGCGCGCCTCTCCCTCCGCCTCCGCCAGGAGGGGCGCGACCTCCGGGCTGTCACGGAGGTCCGGCGGCATATGCGATGCCAGGCGCCCGACCAGGGCGCGCAGGCGGTATTCGCGCGCGCCGGCCTCCAGCATCCGGCGCGTCTGGTTTCCGAAGCCAAGGTCGCCCGCGCGCGACAGCGCGGCGCCTATGGATTGCGGGCGGCTTCCCCTGGGCGGGAAGAGTTCGGTCAGGACGCACAGCACGGGGCCGGCCGCCGGCTCGTCCAGCACGAGGTCGAGCGGCGCATTGGATGACAGGCCGCCATCACCCAGCAGGCGCCCCTCCACCTCCAACGGTGCGAAGATCGGCAGCAGGGCGCTGGATGCGAGCAGATGCTCGGGGCCGATCCGCGTGCCGCGCGCGGTGTCGAAGATGACGCGGTCTCCGCTGACCACATCCGTTGCCACCACGGTCAGGCGGGGCGCGCTGGGATGGTTCAGCCGGTCGAAGTCGATGCACTCCGGCAATCGGCTGCGCAGCGGCTCAAGGTCGTAGAGGGAGGGCACTCCACCCTCGGCCCCCATGGCACCCAGACGCATCCGGAAGACGCCCGGACGGCCCAGGAGAAGGGAGCGCAGGGCGGCTGTCTCATTATAGACCCGCCGCCACGCGCCGGCTTCCGGCGGAGGGCCGAGCCAGAATGATGTCCAGGGCATCGGCTCGTCCGAGACCGAATTCCAGAACCGCCGCAGGCCGTCCACGCGTTGGCCCGGCGGATTGCCGGCGATGATGGCCGCGTTCACGGACCCGGCGGAGGCGCCGAGGAGCCAATCGGGTACAACCTGTTCCTCAAGCGCCTCATAGATGCCGGCCTCATACGCCCCGAGGGCAACGCCACCGGACAGCACGAAGGCCGTCAGCCGGGGTTGCGGCGGCTTGGTCCTTCCGTCGCCGCTCATGTCGCTGCGCAACAGGAATGGGTCATGCCTGGACTCCCGAAAGCGGAGCCGGTTGGCTCAGGCATTGGTCTTGTGACCGGGGCGGCCGCTCGCGGCCTTGGCCGAACCGGCGCCTGCATCGCTACGCTGGTTGTCCCGCCGGGGCTCTCCGGCAGGGACAGTGCCGGGTCCCGCGGCCGTTCCACTCGTGTTGCTGACACTTCCCTGCCCCGAGCCGGTTTCCGCAGCCCGCCGATCCGCCTTCTTCGCAGTCGTCATCACCATTTCCCTTTCCGCATGGCCCGAAGCCTTGGGAAGAACGCGACATGAGCGCGCGGGGTTCGGGGGCGCATGACTGTTTGTGCCCATGCCCGGGCGGCCGGGCTTATCTCGCCGGCCGCAGCGCCGGCAGCACGCTCCTGCCGAAGGCCTCGATGAAGGCACTCTGGTCTCGCCCGACCTGGTGGATCTGGATCTCCTCAAAGCCGAGTTCGGTCAATTCGGCAAGGCGTGCGGCGTGCCAACCAAGATCGGACGAAATCCAGACGGATTCCCGCATGTCCTCGGGCCGGACGAAGCGGGTTGCCGCATCGAATTCATCTGGTGTGCGCAGGTTCCAGTTCACTTCGCCGCCGATGACGTTGGTACGCCACTGCTCATGCGCGCTCGCAAGCGCTTCCTCTTCCGTGGGTGCCCAGTTCAGCCCGACCTGCGCGACGAGGCGCTTGCCCTCACCGCCGCCGCGGCGGAAGGCATCGGCCAGCTTGCGCATCTGGTCCGGTGCCGCCGAGATTGTGAGCAGCCCATCGGCCCAGGCACCCACCGCTTCCGCGGTTGCTTCGGTGACGGCTGCCCCGAGCAGGGGCGGCGGCGTCTCCGGGCGGCTGTACAGCTTCGCGTCCACCACCGTCACACGGCCGTAATGGGTGACTGTCTCGCCCGCCAGCAGCGCGCGCACGATGTCGGCACATTCGCGCAGCCGTGCATTGCGCTCCGCCTTCTCGGGCCAGGCCAGGCCGGTGATGTCCTCGTTGAGGCGCTGCCCGCTGCCGAGCGCGAACCAGAAGCGGCCCGGGAACATCTCGGTCAGGGTCGCCGCGCCCTGCGCCAGGATGGCGGGATGATAGCGATAGCCCGGCGCCGAGATCACGCCGAATGGCAACTGCGTCCGCGCCATCGCCGCGCCCAGCCAGGACCAGGCGAAGCCGGAATGTCCCTGCGCCGCACCCCAGGGGCGGAAATGGTCAGATGACATGGCACAATCGAAACCGGCCTGTTCGGCTTCCTGGACGAGGGCGAGCAGCTCCGAGGGTGGGAACTGCTCGTGCGATGCGTGAAAGCCGAAGCGTGCCGGTGCCATGATGCCTGATGTCCCGATCAGCGCTCAGGAACACGTTGTTCCGACGCAAGTTGCGGCTGGCCGGTGGCGTCCGGAGTATCTCCTTCGCGAGAGCAGGGTTAGGGCCGCCGGGCTGCACCAAGAGATCAACCAATCGCGAGAACAGGCACTGGCGGCATGCACTTCATCACAGGTTAGAGGCTGCTTTTTCGCGCTGCACGAGAAGAAGGTTCATCTGATCCTACGCAGAAAGCTATGCACACGGTTTCGGTTTGCATCTGTTCCGGCCAGTCCGCCGCGGCGCGCATCTCCGCCCGCATCGCCGGCTCGGCGATGCCCGTCCGACGATGCGGCATGGCGGAGAAGCACATCATGCAGGTGTCATTATACGGAGGTGGCCCGTGAGCGCGTCCGGGCTAAACGGGCACGATCCGCGTCATCGGCCCTGGCTGGTTCCTCACGGAACCCGTCCCCTCACTGGCGGAGCCTCGGTTGACTCGGCTTTCCTGGCCGGGCTGCGCGACGCGCATGTCAGCGGCACCGCGCTGTCGGGTGCTGCTGAAGCCTGGGCCAGCGCGGCAGGGGCGGCACTCCTTTCGCATGGCTTCGTCCAACTGCGGCGCGAAGCCGAGGAGGGGGTGCGAAGGATCGAGTACATCCTTGCCGGCCTCCGACGTGAAGCCCGCGGTGGCGCGTCCTGGATGGCGCGGCGCGACCTCTTCATCCGCGTGGCATCCGACGACGCCACACTGGTGAAGACCGCGGCATGGACCCTTGGCTGCATGGCGGCCGGCGCGCTCCGCCTGCAGCGGCTCGCCCATAACTGCGGCGAATACCAGGCGGCGCGGCTGCTGGAGATGTCGGTGGATGAGCAGATCGGCAGGGCCCGGCAACTCATGGAGTTCGTCCATTCCGCCGCGCCGGCCGGGATCGCCGCGGACAGCTTAACCAACCGGAGAACCCAATGAGATTCCTGTCCACCCGCACCCATGGCGTGATCGACTATCTCACCGGCATCCTGTTCCTGGCCGCACCCTGGCTGTTCGGGTTCGCCGACGGCACTGCAGCGCAGTGGGTTCCGGTGGTGGTCGGTGCCTGCATCATCTTGAGTGCATTGCTCACTGACTTCGAACTCGGGCTGGTGCATCTCATCCCGATGCCCGTGCATCTCGGCCTCGACATCCTGGTGGGGCTGCTGCTCGCGGCGTCACCGTGGCTCTTCGGCTTCTCGGATCGGGTCTGGATGCCTCACCTCATCCTGGGCTTGGCCGAGGTGCTGGTGAGCCTTGTCACCCGCACGGTGCCGGGAACCGATTCGCGCGTTCCCAGCCGCGTATGATGGATGAGGCCCGGCGCCCCGGCCGGCGACTGGTACTGGCCGGCGGGGTGCTCGGCTTCGCGCTGGGCGGCTTCGCCGACGGCATCCTGCTCCACCAGGTGCTGCAATGGCACCACTTCCTGTCGTTGGTGCCCGGCGCGGCGCTACGCGACATCCGGGCGCAGATTCTGGGCGATGGGGCGTTCCATGTCGCCGTTTACCTCGTCGCGCTTCTCGGCTTTTGGCTTCTCTGGCGCGCGCGGCGTGACCTCGCGCTGGCGGGGGCGGGCCGTTGGCTCCTGGGCACGGCGCTGCTCGGCTTCGCCGCATGGCAGGCGGTGGATGTCGGGCTGTTCCACTGGATCATCGGCATCCATCGTGTTCGCGTGGATGTGCCGGACCCGCTGACCTGGGATATCGGCTGGCTCCTTGCCACAGGCCTTCCGCCCGCGGCGGCGGGGCTCTGGCTGATACGGCGTTCCGGTCCCCCAGCGGGTGGCCGCCGCGGGACAGCTGTTGCGGCCTGCCTGGCGGCGCTCATCCTGGCATCGGCATCTGTCGCATCCCTGCCGCCGGCGGGGATGAGCACCGTGCTGGTGCTGTTCCGTCCGGATCTCGGTCCGGATGCCTCCTTCGCGGCAGCGGTCGCGGCTGGCGGGCGGGTGGTGTGGAGCGATCCCTCCGGTGGGCTGCTGGCCGTGGATCTCAGCGGTGGCGGCTCTGTCTGGGAACTCTACCGCCGCGGTGCGTTGCTGGTCGGCCGTTCCGCGCTGACAGGAGGCTGCCTTGCCTGGACAAGACTGCCGGCATGAGGCTGGCCTGAAGTGTTGCAAAGACGGAACCGCTGATCGGCGGTGGCGTTCGTGAAAGTAGTGTGACGCACGGCTTGCTGACGCCACGGCCGCTTCCCAGAAATCTGAGCTGCTGAAACGCAAGAACATACAAACAAGAAAGCCAGTCCATGAGCACCAGTCTCACATTGCGCGGCGAGAACGCGCCGATGCGCGTGCTTCACTCCGCTGTGTATCGCGGCCCGCACCTCTTCAGCCACACACCCATGATCCGGATCCGCCTGGATCTGGGCGCATTGGAATCCTGGCCATCCGACCGGCTGCCGGGCTTCACCGATGACCTGATTGCCATGCTGCCGGGGCTGCAGGAGCATGGCTGCTCCTATGGCACGCCGGGCGGCTTCATCCGCCGCCTGCGGGAGGGCACCTGGCTCGGCCATGTGGCGGAGCATGTGGCGCTGGAGCTTCAGACCCGCGCGGGATCACGCGTGACGCGCGGCAAGACGCGCTCGGTCAAGGGCTGCCCGGGATGCTACAATGTCCTCTACTCCTACAGGGAGGAGGAGGCAGGGCTGCTCGCCGGGCGGCTCGCACTGCAACTCGTGGATTCGCTGCTTCCGCCGGAGCTGCGCGGCGTGCAGGGGCTGGATGAACTGCATTCCCGCGACCTGCTGGCTGATGGTGGTGGCGTGCAGGCCGCGCTGTCGGCGCTCAACCGGGTGGTCGGCCGGCGCGCGCTCGGCCCGACCACGCGCTCCCTCGTGCAGGAGGCTGAGCGGCGCGGCATCCCCGTGATGCGGCTGGATGATCTCAGCCTTGTCCAGCTCGGCCATGGGAAGCAGCAGCAGCGGATACGCGCCAGCATCACCGGCCGCACCTCCTCCATTGCTGTCGAGATCGCGGGCGACAAGGACCTGCCCAAGTCCCGCCGTGCTGATGCCGGCCTGCCGGTGCCCAAGGGGGCGGTGGTGCGCTCCGCCGAGGCCGCGATACAGGAAGCGGAGCGGAT
>DATCMG010000657.1:0-5321 GCA_036563555.1 Roseomonas sp.
GAATTCCTAATTTCAACGTGTCGGTATGGTGGGGGCTCGTGGGGCCCGCCGGCATGCCAAAGCCGGTCGTGACGAAGCTCAACCAGGAACTCGCTGCCGCAATGTCCACGGAGGAGGCAAGAGAGGGACTTGAACGGTTCACGGCAAAGCCGCTGGGAGGAACGCCGGAGGATTTTGGCAGGCTGCTTGAGAATGAAAGAGCAAGCTGGAGCGAGATCATCCGCAGATCAGGCGTAAAGCTGGAATAGCGGTCCGGACATAGGCCGCGGGACGTGATCAGGGAGGCAGAGAGTTGCACGAGCAGGTAGCGTACCCTCAACTCTTCAAGCCGTTAGAGCTTGCCGGCAAGCGCTTGCGGAACCGTATTGTGCACTTGTCCATCACGACTTCCCTCAGTCACGACCGCCGCGTGAATGAACGGCATACGCAGTACTTCGTGAACCGGGCACGCGGCGGCGCGGCCATGATCGTTACTGAGCCTGTAAACATGGCCCCGCACCAGAGAGTGGCGGCCAAGGTCGATGTCGGGAATGATGATCACCTGGACGAGCTAAAGCGCTGGGCGGACGCTGTGGAGCGTGAGGATTGCCGGCTTGTTGCCCAGGTGCAGGATGCTGGAAGAGGGCGCCACGCACCAGGCCGCAATCCTGACGCCGTCGGCGCCTCGGCTCTGCCGGATGATCTCAGTTGGACCATACCGCGCGTGCTGAGCGTCGCAGAGATCGAGGGGATGATTGAGGGTTTCGCGAGATCTTCCCGACGACTCAAGTATTGTGGGTTCAGCGGAGTGGAAATTTCCGCAGGACATGGCCACCTTTTTCATCAGTTCATGTCACCTTGGTCGAACCATCGGGACGACCGTTATGGAGGTGACTTCGAAGGCCGCATGCGGCTGACCATCGAGTTGATCGAGGCAATCCGCTCCGCCTGCGGCCAGGACTTCATCCTGGGCGTGAAGACACCGGGAGATGATGGAATTCCCGGCAGCATCGACCCGACTCTCGCGGCTGCCATCGCTCGCCGAATTGTAGATGGCGGGCGCGTTGACTATCTGTGCTTCGCGCAGGGAACGCACCACCGCACGCTGGACATGCACACACCCGACCGACGCACGCCGCCAGTGACGTATCTCGGCCTGATGCGGCAAATGCGAATGGAGGTTCCGGGGGTTCCAGTCGTAGCTCTGGGCCGAATCACCGACCCTGCTGAGGCGGAGGGCATTCTGTCTCGCGGTGATGCCGAGCTCATCGGGCTTGGACGCGCCCTTATCACGGATCCGGCTTGGCCTGCCAAAGCCGCACAGGGGCGCGCACGCGATATCCGGTATTGCGTTTCAGGGAATGCATGTTGGCAAGCGGTAATTTCCCACCGCTTCATTGCCTGCGAAAACAACCCGCGCGTCGCCGCGCTTGACGAGTTGAAGGCCCCCGCCTTATCCGCGAACCGTAAGCGCATCGTGATCGTCGGCGCGGGCATCGCAGGGCTTGAGGCGGCATGGGTGGCCGCCGCCCGAGGGCATGAGGTGATCGTAATCGGCAGATCCAGTGATGTTGGCGGGAAGCTACGCCTTCACGCTGCTCTGCCGGGCGGCGAGCAGCTCACCAGCATCTATGATTACCAGCTTGTCGAAGCGCAAAAGGCCGGCGTCCGCTTTGAGCTGGGAACCGAGGCTCAACCTCTTGACGTGCTCGCGCTGGCACCGACTGCTGTCATCCTGGCCAGTGGCGCGACCATGACCTGGCCGCTCTGCCTGCCTGCTTCCTTGAAGCAAGAGGGATTTGTCCAGGATCTGCGCAGCTCCATTCCCGATCTACTTGGATTCCGGCAACGTCAGCCGGGTGCAGCTGTGCTATTCGACATGGACCACACGGACGGCACATATGCAGCAGCGGAGCTGCTGCAGCGGATCTTCGATCGCGTCCTGATTATCACGCCGCGCGATAGCTTGGCGCAGGATACGCCTCTGGTTACTCGCCAGGGCATCCTTCGGAACTTTCATCGGCTTGGTATCGAGATTGCCGTGCTTTCCGAACCACGCTGGTCAGGCGATTTCGAGGATAGTGGGCGTCTTGAATACGCGAATGTTTATACTGAAAAGCGTGGATCGATTCCTGACGTGGCTTTCTTTACATACTCGACGCCGCGGTCGCCCAACATTGCCCTCGCAGCGCCGCTTCAGGCAGCAGGTATGGACGTTCATCTTGTGGGCGACTGCCGAGTTGCCCGAGATGCAGTTGCGGCAACGTCTGAAGGTTTTGCTGTGGCGAACCAACTTTGATGGGCATTGAAGTACCTGGCGATCCGCTTCCTCGCGGAGGGTGAGTTCGCATTGAAGCGACTGCTGAGCGGCGGTGGGCGGCGAACCCGTCCCGCGCCATGGCAGACACGGCGGAGGCGATCAGGCGGAAGCGGGGCAATTAACTGCAGGTCGGTCAGCCCTGTCAGGAACCGACCATACCAAATGGCCGCTGCCGGCTGTATGACGACACCTTTACCAGCCCCCGATTGTGGAAGGCTTGGCGCGAGCGCGGAAGGCGTGAGTCTGGATGGGAATGCACACCAAGGAAATGAGGAATCACGAGGCAAGGCCGCCATGGTGCGAGGCTGGGTTCGGGAGAGGACGTGGCTGACAGAACTCCGCCATGTGTGGATGGCGCCTCGCGGGGAGGCTACGGTGGCGTCTGATCAGACCATTTGCGCTTGGCTTCATCCTTCCACGTCGTCCCGCGCCTGCTCAAAAGTCTCGCGAACCGGAGGGGCGGAGGAGTAGGCTAAACGAAGGCGCGCAGTGATCAGCGTCAGGCTGATCCAGACGGAGCCGGACGACCGGAGGGAGAGCGGCCATGAACTCGGCGATGAAAATGCCGATACTAGCGGCGGTGTTTCTGTCACTCGGAGGCCTGAGCGCCGATGCCCAGCAGGAGCAGGCGACCGGCAGTGCGGCCAATATGACCTTCTTCGTAACCAGCGTCGGCATAGGGAGAGGGGCGGACCTGGGCGGTCTCAGTGGAGCTGACGCTCATTGTCAGTCACTGGCCCAGGCGGCCGGAGCGGGTGCTCGGACTTGGCACGCCTATCTCAGCACAGCCATGTCGGTTGGTACGCCGGCGGTTGATGCGCGCAGTCGGATCGGGCGTGGCCCCTGGCGGAACGCGCGAGGCCAAACGGTCGCGAATAGCCTCGATGACCTGCATGGGGCGAATAACAACCTGAACAAGCAGACCGCGCTTACAGAGCGGGGCGAGGTCGTGAACGGCGTTGGCGACACTCCCAACATGCATGATATTCTCACCGGATCCCAGGCGGACGGAACTGCTTTCGCTGGGAACGAGGACATGACCTGCGGAAACTGGACCATGAGTGGCGCTGAAGGGGCGGCCATGGTTGGCCACAGCGATCGCCGGGGTCTGCGTGATGACGCGCCCTCAAGGTCATGGAACTCGTCGCACGCCTCGAGGGGTGGCTGCAGCCAAGCAGCGCTGCGCAGTACCGGAAGCGCGGGCCTGCTATACTGCTTCGCGATCGACTGAGGGCGGTGGCGGCCGTATGGATGTACCGCCCGCGGTTGGTAAGACAACTGAGTGAAGCCGTGTGGCGAGGGCCGCGGTAGAAAGCTAATCCTGGCTGACGGCATTGGGTAGTCTGAACCCGTGCCGCTCGGCAAGCCAAGTCGAGTTGCAGGCTTTGCGGAACTCGAGCAGCGCCTGGCGGCGTTGCTCGACAATGCCGAAGGTCTGCAGCCAGAGGAGGTTCTCCTTTGGGGTAGAGCAAGGCCCGCCACGATGTCCTTGGCGAAGCAGCCAAAGCGCTCACGAACGCCCTGTCGAAGGGGTTACAGCCTCCAGCGCCGCGCGTGCCTCGCGCACCGCATGAGCCACGCGGTTCCGCGCGCGCCGGGCTGACACGGCGAGAAGGCGGGCCGCATGCGTGCCTGGCGCGGCCGCAGCCAGGCGGCGCAACGGCTCCAGCACCGGCCATACCGGTTGAGGTAGAGCCGGATCATGCACGAAACGGTCGCCGCTGGTATAATCCAGCGGCACCAGGGCACGGGATGCCCGCATCAAGGCGGGATCGGCGGCCTCCGGCGCGGCGTCCCGTACATGGAGAGCCGCTGCGCGCAGAGCCTCCACCTCGGCCAGCAGGTCGTCCAGCGGGATACCGTGCGCCCCGGTTCCATCCAGCCCGCGCAGTTCCGCCAGGAGCGCCTCGGCCGAGGCGGCGTAGTCTAGAGGCAGCACGGGATTGGTGAGCAGCCGATTTACCGTATCGAGATAAATGCGCGCGTCCCGTACGAGGTTGTCGGGGTCGATCTTGTCCAGCAGATCATGCGGCGTGTGCCACCACCAGCCCAGCGCATGGCGCATTTTCACATCGCTCGGCGGCTGCTCGCTAAGGCTCATGAACATTGCGGGGATGCCAATGCCCCAGAAGCTTTCATCTCCCGCGCGGCTCATCCGCTTGCCGCGATGGATCTGGCTGGTCTGAGCGGTGATGGCCGCGCTGGCCAAGCCGGCAAGCTCCGTTGCCGTGTCTGCATTGCCGAGCACGCTGGCGCCCGCCGCGCCGACGGAATCGATGTTTACATGCACCGCGCAGCGCCGCTCCAACTCGTCCCAATGCGTATCGGCGTACCAGGCGGAGCCGGAATAGCGGCCATGGGAATGGCCGGACCAAAAACACAGGCGTAGGCCGCGGCGCCATTCCGCCCGGCGCGTGGCGCAGAGGCGCGCCACCTCCACCATGGTGATGTTGGCTGTGCCATTGTCCATAACACCCTCGTACCAGGTGTCATGATGGCCGGAGAACATGATGAAGGGCGCTTCCGGCCTCCCATCTGCATCCATGTCAGCGACCAGGATCGGCGTGGGGCGCCAGCCCGTATCCACCTCGGCGTGCAGCACCACTTCCGGCGCCTCGTCACGCGCCAAGGCTTCGCGTAGCGCGGTGCCATCCGCTTGGGAGACAGTGACGGCCACCGTGCTCGGCAGGCTGGCGGCGGTTTCGGCGGAGGGATTTCCCCAGACGGGGGAGATGCACATCTCATGCAAATGCTCGTGCGGGCTGATATGCAGTTGGCCCGCGGCGCCGGCGCGGGAGGCGCGTAGCGCCACCGCCGGGGTGGCGATCCCCTCGGCCAGTACGATGCAGCCGACTAGGTCGCGGCCGGCAAAGTCCGCGTCCATTCCCTCACCGACATAGACCAGCCGCCCCGTCAGCCCACCCGTGGGCGAGGATTGCGACATGGAATGGGTGATAGCTGTCAGCCGGCGTCCATCCGCTAGCACATGAGCGGAGCCGGGCAGGCTGATATAAGCCTCGTG
>DATCMG010000661.1:0-3032 GCA_036563555.1 Roseomonas sp.
TGATCGACCTGTTCCGGAGCGGACCGGCACGGAGGGGGCGCGCGGCGATCTACTTCCTTGTGCTGCTCGGAACCTGGGTGGTCGGCTTCGTCAACGCGCTCGTTCACTCGAAGGACGCGTTCGCGATCATGCCGGAGGCGCTCGTCCTGTCGGTAACCGCGACAGTCCTCGCGCTCGTCGCGGCATGGATGGGCTATTCCGGTTTTCAGTCCAGGGAGGCGGCATGATGCGCGCGATCTTTCTGATCAGTACTGCGGTGCTCGCCCTGTCCGCCTGCGACAGCGAGCCAACCCCGCAGCAGCACGGTGCCAACCCGAACCTCCCGGGACCGTATCGCGGCCTGCTGCCCGACATGACGATCCCCCGCCCGGCAGCCTGGGGCAATGAGCGCCCGACGGTGCCGCAAGGCTACACGATCCAGGCCATCGCCACGGATCTCAGGATCCCGCGCCAGACGCTCGTCCTGCCCAATGGCGACATCTTGGTCACGGAGGGAACGGGCGGCCAGGGCGCGCCCCGGCTCAACCCCAAAGCCTTCATCGCGGGCATCATCAAGAGCTGGGGCAGGACGTCGGTGCCGGGCGGCAACCGGCTGACGCTGCTACGCGACGCCGACGGCGATGGCACCTACGAGAGCCGGAGCATTTTCGCGGACAACCTGAACGGGCCCTACGGCCTTGCCCTGGTCGACAACGTCCTCTACGTCGCCAACCAGGATGCGCTGATGCGCTTCGACTATCACGCGGGGCAGACCGAGGCGAGCGGGCCGCCGACGCTGGTGACGAACCTGCCCTCGGCGATCAACCACCACTGGACGAAGGCGATGACCGCCAGCCCCGATGGCCGGTTCCTTTATGTCGGCATCGGCTCCAACAGCAACATTACCGAGCGCGGGATGGAGGCCGAGGTTGATCGGGCTATGGTGTGGCAGATCGATCCCCGGACGGGCGCGCACAGGCCCTACGCGACCGGTCTTCGCAATCCAACGGCCCTCACGGTCCAACCGGGAACGGGCCAGCTTTGGGCGGTGGTGAACGAGCGCGACGAGATCGGTCCCGACCTCGTTCCGGATTACCTAACATCAGTGCGGGAGGGCGGATTCTACGGCTGGCCGTACAGCTACTGGGGCCAGAACGTCGACACCCGCGCGCAGCCGCAGAATCCGGAACGCGTCGCCGCAGCCATCCACCCCGACTACGCCCTGGGCGCGCATGTGGCAGCACTCGGCGTCTCGTTCTCGACCCCCGCCATGGGCGCGGCCTTCGCAGACGGGGTGTTCGTCGGCGAGCATGGCAGCTGGAACCGGAGCTTCCCGGTCGGTTACAGGGTCGTCTTCGTGCCGTTCCGTGACGGCCGGCCCGCCGGAGATCCGATCGACTTCGTCTCCGGGTTCCTGAACGGCGATGGCAATGCTCGCGGCCGGCCGGTTGGGGTGACGGTGGACCCGCGTGGGGCCCTGATCGTCGCCGACGACCTGTCGAACACGGTCTGGAGGATTACGGCGAGCCGGTGATGCCGTCGCCCGGAGGAACGCTGCGGACGCGCAGAACGCATACCAGCCAGTTATCTGGCGGCAGCGCAATGTCTGCTTCTAATTCCACATACGTCTTTGCGCTAACGAGCGCCAATGTCGTGAATGGGCCGAAACCGGCCGTCGAGTGTCCGAAGTCACTTGTCCACTTCCTACGGCAAGCGCCGGAAAGCGGCCAGGCCGCTTTCGGCCAGCTCCGGCCATCAGCCGCCTCGTCCCAAAACGCCCGGGTGCGGTTGGCATCTCACCCGAATGGCAGCTCGGAGCCGAGGCGCTCAAGAACTCGTGCCACCGTTATATGGGTCCAGATCCCGCCCCCTCTCGGCGTCGCTACGCCTCTCACAGTTAGCGCCCGTGCGAGCCCCTGATGCGTGGTAACCCCCTCGGCCCGGAGCTCCTCCACCTCCAGCGCCAGTCGATGCGCTGTGCGAGTGGCTCTCTCGGCCCGGGAGGAGGCCGCAGCCGCGGCACAGGGCGGCTTGGGCGGCCGCCACCAGCCCCGGTCTCCGCCCAGCACCGCCCCACGTGCTCGTGCCGCCGCCAGTGCCGCCCGCGTCCGTTCCGAGATGAGCTCCCGCTCCTTCTGGGCCATGGCCGCATAGACCCGCATCATCAGGTCATCTGTCCCGGGCATGTCCGGCGACCCGGATGGAGATACCGTCCTCCAGCAGTTGCGAGAGCGTATGAGCGCGGCGGGTGATACGATCCAAGCGTGCGGCCACCAGCACCGCCCCGAGCTGACGACACCGGGTCAGCGCGGCCTGGAACCCGGGTCGGCAATCGTCCTTGCCGGAGGCAATGTCTTGGTGCTCGGCCACCAACGTCCAGCCCTGGTTCGCGACGAAGGCCCGGACGCTGGCCTGCTGTGCCTCCAGACCGAGGCCAGAGTGCCCTTGCTCGGCAGTAGAAACGCGATAGATCGCCACCGCGTATCGGGGCTGCGGGGCGGAACGGCGCTGAGCAGCCATCAGCCCTGCTCCCCAGCGATGTGGTAGACGCTGTAGCTGCCTTTGGCCCCTGCGCGCCGGGCCCGACCTGGCGCATGGCGTACCCGCTCCAGCACCTCGACCGTGTGGCCCTTCTTCTTCAGCCCGGCCAGGAACCCGCGGACGGTATGCTGGGCCCAGCCTGTAGCCTCGATAACCTGGGCGACTGTCGTGCCCTCCGCCCGGCGAAGGAGGCCGAGGACAGTCTGGTGCTTGGTGCCTTCCCTGGGGCGGCGAGTGGCCGAGGGGTCGCGAGGTGGGCGGCTCGGGTCATAACGGCGCGCCAGGGCAGCACGCAGAACCTGGACGGCGGTTGGCAGCTCGGGACCTCCCTGTCCGGCATCCCAGGCCACCAGCAGGGCGGCAGCGGCGTCGCGCAGGCTGGTGCGGCCCCCAGCAGGCCCAGACTTGGCCATAGTCGCTCCCTCGGCGATGGTCGCTGCCTCTGGTTTGGAGCCGATCGCCTGCAGCCCAGCTGCGGTGATGCGGAGCGCGATCCAGGTGCCATCCTCGTC
>DATCMG010000662.1:0-1515 GCA_036563555.1 Roseomonas sp.
GGGGCGGCAAGCAAAGAGAGCCGCCGGTTCACCTCCGCCCCTGTCCGCCTTGACCATCGTTCCTCAACCGTCGCTTGACGGAGCATAGGCGCTCTCGGCAGCCTGCATCAGGGAAGTGGCGCTCCTCCGCTCGCGCGTGCCCCGGGCGTTAGCCGCGCAAGTAAGGGCGCCACTCGGATGAGCTGCCGTGCTTAGGCGTTCGGTGCGCGATAGGTGACAGCGCGGTCCTTGACCATCTGCATAGCCCGCTGCGCCTCCTGGGCGCTCATCAGCGGATGGGTCTCAAATCGCGAGAAGGCGCCCGAGGAGCCCGCCCGCATGCTGGTCGCGGCCACCGAGACATTGTCGGGGAACTCGACAATGGCGAGCCCATCGTACTCGCCCAGCATGAAATAATAGTGGTGCATCTGACCCCCGAAGCCCTCGATGAGTTCGCGGGCCGGCGCCTCACGATCCTGCGGTCGCTCGGTCATCGACTTGACTGCGGTGTTGTGGAACCTCCAGCGGCATTCGTAAAGCGGCATGGCGCGTCCTCCCCGTGACCTGTCGGTGTGCCCCGGTTCCTCCAGGCTAAGCCCCGCGCCGCCGTAGGGTCTAGTAATCCGTGCGGCGATCCCCCACCCCGGCTCCGTCGGGCTCAGTGTTTGGTCCCGGGACAAGGTGGCGTCGAACAGGTCATTATCCAGGGCGGCCAATAAGGGGATCGGGCGCCTGATGGTGGTCGCCTCCTCCCGTTTCAACGTGCCGCTGGTTTTCGCGGGCCTGATCATCACCGGCGTGATGGGCGTGATCATGTATGTCGTGGCGGTCGCCATCGAGAGCCGCACCACGGGCTGGGCGATGCGCGGACAGGACCAGGGGCAGGTGACCGCCGCGGGGGTCTAACCACCCCGTCTTTCCCTGCGGGGGAACGCCGTGATAGGCCTTCGGCTCGGCGTTACCCTTCTCCTCCCGGCCTCCCGGCCGGCACGGCACGGCGGGGCCGCCGGGGGAGAATGACGGCCGGATGTTCATCGCGATCGGCGACATGGCGGTTCACGTGCAGGTGCAGGGCCCGCCGGGCGCCCCGCCCGTGCTCATGCTGCACAGCCTCGGGACCAACCTGCATGTGTGGGATCCGCAGGCCGAAGCCCTTGCCCGCACCCATCGCGTCATTCGCATCGACCTGCGCGGCCATGGGCTGAGCGCCACCATCCCGGGCGAGACCGGCATGGCCGCCCTGGCCGGGGACGCCTTCGCCGTACTCGACGCGCTTGGGGTGAAGGCCGCGCATCTGGCCGGCATTTCCATCGGCGGACGGATTGCCATGGAAATGGCGGCGAGCCGGCCGGACCGCGTGCTCTCCCTTTTCCTGCTCGACACCGCGATGGAGTTCCCGCCCCCGTCCAACTGGCAGGCGCGGATCGAGGCCGTGGCTTCCGGCGGCATGGCGGCTGTCGCCGATGGCGTGATGGCGCGCTGGGTGGTGGACCAGGCCGCGCCCGCCTCCCGTGCCCTGCGCTCCATGCTGCTCGC
>DATCMG010000708.1:0-2235 GCA_036563555.1 Roseomonas sp.
GAGCTGGTCCTTCCCGCGCCGCCGCTGGCGACCGTCGCCGTTGCCGGCACCCGGGCCCGCTTCCCCGTGCGCCGGATTCTCTGCGTCGGCCGAAATTACGCGGCTCATGCCCGCGAGATGGGACGCGACCCGGATCGCGAGGCGCCCTTCTTCTTCCTCAAGCCTGCCGACGCGGTCGTGGAGGATGGCGCGACCATCCCCTACCCGCCGGAGACAGAAAATCTTCATTATGAAATCGAGCTGATCGTCGCGATCGGCAAGGGCGGGTCGGATATCCCCGTGGAGCGGGCGCTGGACCATGTCTATGGCTATGGCGTGGGCATCGACCTGACGCGGCGTGACCTGCAACTCGCCGCCCGCGCGCAGGGGCGGCCCTGGGACTGGGGCAAGGGCTTCGACCTCTCCGCCCCCATCGCCCCGTTGCACCCGGTCCCCGCAGTCGGCCATCCGTCCTCCGGCCGCATCTGGCTCGCCGTGAATGGGCAGGTGAAGCAGGATTCCGACATCGCCGCGCTGATCTGGCCGGTGCCGGACATCATCGCGATCGCCTCGCGCTCCATGGTGCTGCAACCCGGTGACATCATCATGACCGGCACACCGGAGAATGTCGGCCCGATCCAGCGCGGCGATACCGTCACCGGCGGCATTGATGGATTGGGGGAGATCGCGCTGCACGTTGCGTGATGCCGCCTGACCGGCCGCAGCATTCCTCCAGCGGTGCCGCCCTGGCTTGAATGAGAGAGGAGCAACCATGCGAAGGCGTATCTTGGTCGCGATCGGAGCGACGGCTCCCCTTGTGTCCCTCGCGGGCACTGCCCGGGCGCAGGCACCCTATCCGGAGCGGCCGGTCCGCATGATCACCACCGTCCCGCCGGGCGGTGCGCCGGATGTCGCGGCACGGATCATTTCGCAAAGATTGCAGGAGCGGCTGGGGCAGCCCGTCGTGGTCGAGAACCGGGCCGGCTCCAACGGCCTGATCGCCGCGGAAGCGGCGGCGCGGTCGCGCCCCGACGGATACACCCTGCTCTTCGCGCAGGACACGGTCCTGGCCGTCAATCCCTGGCTCTACGAGCGGTCGCCGGTGAATGTCACGACCGAGCTGGTTCCCGTTGCGAGCGTCGCAGGAAATCAGTTCATCCTGGCGGTGAATCCGAGCCTGCCGGTCCGGACCTTCGCGGATTTCATCGCGCTGGCCAGGCGAAGCGACCCGCCGCTTGCCTATGCATCCGGCGGCACTGGCAGCCAGCACCAGCTCGCGATGGAGATGCTGATGCAGCGCGCGGGCATCCGGATGCTGCACGTCCCCTTCCGTGGCGGGACGCCCGCGGTAACGGCCACAGTGGCGGGGGATACGGTCGCAGTCTTCTCGGGCACCTCCTCCGCGCCGCTCGTGCGTGAGGGGCGCCTGCGCGCCCTTGCCGTCACCGGGCCGCGCCGGTCGGCGCAGTTCCCCGACCTGCCGACGATCGGAGAGACCTTCGCGGGCTACGAGTTGACGATCTGGCTTGGTGTTTTCGCGCCAGCCGGAACGCCCGCCCCCGTGATCGCGAGGCTTCGCGAGGAGGTCAACGCCTCCCTCGCCGAGCCGGAGGTGCGCCAGCGGCTGGAATCGGGTGGCGGGCTTGAGCCGCTCGTGACAACGCCGCCGGAATTCGCTGCTCTCATCCAGCACGACCGGCAGAAATACGGCGCGCTCATCCGGGAGATCGGGCTTAAGGTGGAATAGCCATCGCCCGGCCGAGGCGAGCCTCGGCCGGGCCGTGGGGCACCCTGGCGCGATCCTAGACTTTGAAACGCTTCCGGGTCTCGGGGGCAAAGATCTCCTCGGGCGTCAGGCGGCGGTGGCAAACGCCCTGCTCATGCGCCCAGGCCGTGAAGGCTTCCAGGGTTGGCCGGTTCGGCTCGACGCCGTAGGGCCAACCGTCACCCCCGATCAGCTCGCGAGCCTCCCGCGCCCGCTCCGCCGTCCAGGGCAACGGGAAGTAGGACAGGGTGATGTCGCTCATGCGCGCCAGGGACCGGTCCTTCGCCGTCTCCAGGGCCTTCAGCAGATTCAGCGCGACCCAGCGGTGCTTCTCATAGACCTCCCGCTTCAGCACGACGACATGCATGATGGGGAAGATGCCGGTTTCGCGCAGGAAGTCCGCCTCGGCTGCCTGGTAATCGCCGAAGAGGCGCCGGATGCGCGGATCGCCGGCGGTGAAGGGGGCGGGAGGACGGGCCGACAACACCGCA
>DATCMG010000712.1:0-5549 GCA_036563555.1 Roseomonas sp.
CACGAGCACGCGCTCCGCTGCCCCTCGTGCCGCCATGGCGCGGGCCTGGACGGCATCCAGCACCTGTTCCTGCTGCCGTAGCCGGTCGTATCCCAAGTGCAGGACGAGCAGCACGACCGCGAATGCGAGCGCCGCCTCAGCTCGGCCGCGCCAGCGGCGCCGGGGCGGGGAAAGCGTGTCCAGGGATATGCAGGGCCAATCGGCGGCGGGATCAGGCTTCGCCACCAGCGGCGCTCCCACGCCCACCGCGCGCAGATCGGTCGCGGCGGGCGCGACCAGCCCGCGCGGCAGGATGGCCACCTCAATCTCGATCTGCTGCGCGTCCGGCAGGCGGTGGAGGACGCGCTGCGTCCAGATCACCTCCTCGGCGGCGAAGGGGATGTGCTGTTCCAGCTCGAAGCCAAGCACGGCGTCGAGGCGCGCCTCGGCCGCCGCGGGCAGCCGCAGGACCCGGCGCAGAATCCAGCCGGACGGCACCGCCATGACCAGCCTGTCCTCGGCGGCCAGCGCCCGCCGCGCCGGTCCACGTCTCTCCGTGCCATCCACCAGCGGAAAGGGCGCGAGCGGCAGCCAGCCATTCTTGGATGACTTCGCCACGGAAGCCTTCTCGCCACGCAGGTCGAGGAGTGTCGTCGGCCCGGATGCATGCAGGAAGGCAGGCAGCATCCCGGTCAGTTCGCGGCGCCACCAGCGCAGGAACGTCGTCACATGCTCCGTAACCGCTGCAAGATCGGTGCGCTGGATCATCGTGCGGATCCTTCCGTGAGGGCACCTGGCGGCCTCGCGAGACGAGGCGCCACGATCAGGGGTGGCCAGTGACGCGGGTCGCCGTCGCGGAATGCCACGGTCACCTCGATCGCGGAGGGAAGGGCGTTCGCGTCGGACCAGCTTTCGCGCCACATCGCCGGCTCGGCGGCGCGAGGTGCTCCGAAGTAGCGCAGGCGCAAGGACGCAACACCGTCGAGCAGGACCCGGCCGGCCGCCCCTTCGCCGCCCCCCGTGGCCGATACCGGCCGCCACGACAGGCGCAGCGTTCCTTCCCCGCTTCCCAACTCCACGAGGGAGGGGCCGGCTTCGCCGAAGCGGTACGGCAACTCGGCAGGGAAGGCCACGCGGCCGGCATTGCCCTCGAACAGCAGCGCCGGCCGGCCCGCGCGTCCTTCGCCCACCAGCGGCATGGCGCCGAGCAGCCGGAGCCGCAGAAGGTCCTGCACCGCGCCGACCGGGCCCGCATCAATCCCCGCCGACGCGCCGGCACGCCCGACGAGACCCAGGGCAGACAGGCCCAGCGCGGCCACGAGGCCGAGCAGGACGAGGCCCACCAGGGTTTCCGCCAGGGTCATGCCGGGCCGGGTCACCGCCCCTCCTCCCGCGCCGGGCCGGGGCGCAGCGTATCCAGCGTCACCGAACCGAGCGTGACCCGCACGGGGCGCAGCGCCAGGTCGTTCGGTCCCTCCTCGCCCCGGCCGATCTCGACCACCCACCGCCCCTCGGCGACGCGGCCTTCGCGGCGGCCTTCCCGCGCGGCGCCAGGCGGTGCCTGGGCATCCAGGATCGACTGCGCCATCAGCACGGCGGACAGGTCCGCCTCGCGCTCGGCCTTGGCACGGAGCGCCACGCCGAGATTGGGCAGAACCGCCGCAATGGCGCCTCCGATGACGAGCAGCGCGACCAGCGCCTCGACCATGGTGAAGCCGCGCGCCGCGCCGGGCGCCGGCCGGACCCCGGGGAGGGCATCAGGGCAGGGCGCGTACAAGGCCGGTCATCCAATCAATCTCGATCGCCGCGACAGCCGAACCGTTCGTGACCCGCACGCGCCCACCGGTCGAGCCGCCCTCGGAATCGAAGCGCACGGCGATGCGTCCTTCGCGGTCCGCCTCCTCGCGCGCGCCATCGACGGCCAGGGTGCCGCCGGCCGGAAGGCGCCCCGTGCGGCTCCCCCCGATGCGTTGGAAGGTGCCCAGCGCGGTGTCGAACACCACGCGCGTATCCCGCCCGGTGCGCCGTGCCTCTGCGCGCGCCTCGCGCAGCAGCGCCGCGGCATCGTTGGCGGCCGCGCGGACCAGGCCTCCCTGGCCCGCACCCCAGATGCGCGGCAGCGCCGTCGCGGCGAGTGCCATGATCAGCAGGACCACCAGCGTCTCGATCAGGGTGAAGCCTGGCGCCCGCATGGCATCACCAGCTCGTCACGTCGCGATCTTCGGCAGCGCCGCCCGGGCGGTCGTCGGCGCCCAGGGTGAACAAGTCGTACACCCCGTGCTCCCCGGGAAAGCGGTAGCGGTACGACCGGCTCCAGGGGTCCAGAAGCTGATCCGCCTTGCGCACATAGGGACCGTTCCAGCGATCCACCCCGGACGGGCGCTGCAGCAGCGCGGCAAGGCCTTCCTCGCGCGTCGGGTAGCGGCCCACATCGAGGCGGTACAGATCCACCGCGGTGACGAGGCCCTGCAGTTGCAGCTTCGCCGCGTCGTGCTTCGCGCCGCCGAGATAGCGCATGGCCTGCGGTGCCGCGACCGAGGCGAGCAGGCCCAGGATCACGAGCACGACCAGCAGCTCCACCAGGGTGAAGCCCGGCTGCGTGCCTCCCCGGCGCATCTTCGCGATCCAGCCTCTCTTCAGCCCGCGCACGGTCCTGTTCCCTTTGCCTTGCTCAGTTACCCGCCGTGACGCCACTGCGCGGGCCGCCCAGCACGCGCCCCGCGCCATCCACCTCGGCGGTCCAGACTTCGACCGATCCCACCCGCGCACCGCCGGCCAGACGCAGCCCCGGCAGCGAACCCGGCTCGAAGGTCTCCGGCGCGCCGAAGACCGCTGCGATCCGCTCCCGCGTGACGTTGCGCCCGGCGCGGCGCAGGGCCTCGGCGAAGACCTCGCCTGCCGCATGGCCGAGGCGGCCCGGCATGCCGGCGCCGCGCGCCGCGCTGGCCGCGAAGCGATCGGCGGCCGCACCGCCGCTGCCGCCGAGCGGGATCCCGATCCCGAGCCGCACAGGGCGTTCGAGCGCAGCGGCCAGTGCCGGCGCCTCCGCCCCGCCTACGGCGGCGGGCAAGAGCACCGGCACGGTCAGCTCGCGCAGGAACGGCATTCCCGCCAGGGCCGCCGCGGGCGTGAGGAGCAGGACGCCGGACGCGTCCGTCACGGCCTCCGCCAGCCCGGAGGGTGTGACGACACGGGGCTCGTCATCGGAGATCTGCCCGATCCGCTCGGCGATTGCCTCCGCCAGGTGCCGTGCATCCGGCGTCCCGGCGACGAGAAGCGCCCGGCCGGGATTCGAGAGGCCGCTCAGCAGCGCGGTGCCCTCCTCCACCACGCCCGGCAGCAGGGCGAAGGAGAGCGGCGGCGGGGACGCCGTGGCGCGCGCGTTCAACACCGGCACGCGCGCCTCGGCGGCAGCGGCGGCGGCCACTGAGCCCGCCTCGCCCGGCAGCGCAGAAGCGAGCGCGAGAACGTCATCCTGCAGCAGGCGGCGCGCCACCGCGCCCGCCTCGCGCGGGTTCGGGACAGTGGCGCGCACCACCGCCGCGCGGCGGCCGAACACCCCATCCGGCGCGGACGTGGCGAGCGCCGCCTCGAAGGCCGTCGCGAAGGCCTCCCCGGCCGGGCCGGGAGGCAGGAGGAGGCCGATGCGGACGAGATTCTCCTCCACCCCCGGCACGGGCCGGGTGTCGAGCGAGCGGAGGAAGGCCACGAGGTTACGCCCGTCCTCGATCGTCAGGCCGTAGCGCGGCATCACCGGATCCAACGGGCGCCCGCCGGCACCGATCCCCTGCACCACGGCGCGTAGGGCGGTGGGTTCGTCATAGGCCGGGCGACCGGGCATGGCGCGGGACAATGCGGACCAGGCGACCGGCGGCGGCGTCACCCCCGCCTCCCCCCGCCGCCCCGCACCGTCTGTGCCGTGGCAGCCGGCGCAGGGAAGCGCCGTGGCCGGCATCGCGTCGCCATTCGCCATGGTGGCGCGCGGTGCCGCTTGGCCAGGACGGGCACCGGTGGTGAACAGCGCCTCGCCATCCCGCACGGCCGTGGACGGGGTGGGCTCGGCCATGGCCGGCCCGCCGAGTAGCAGCAGCAGCGATGCGATGCCCGTCAGCTTGTGCATGCCGCGGCATCCACCGCTTTCGGCACGATGGCGAAATCAGCGAGCTGCGCCCCGGCGGCCTCCGCTGACATGTCGGGGCGCAGCTTGGCCCAGCGGCGCGCGGCCACGTTGCCGCCCAGCAGCAGCGTCGTGTGCTGGTCCGGCCGTGCCTCGTCCACCGTCTGCCCGAGGCGCCGCGCCACGTCGCGCAGGTCACCCGGCGCGCCGGTGAGCAGCACCCAGTCGGCATAGTCGCCGAAGCGCGCCGCCCAGGCTTTCAGCCGCTCCGGGCGGTCGCGCCGCGGATCGGTGGTCAGGTGCACGATCCGCGGCGCCGTCCCGGCCTGCGACGCGACGTCGGCGATCTGGAGGGACCGCGCGGCGAGCAGCGGGCAGGCATCGGGGCAGTTGGTGAAGATCCAGCCCACCAGCACCGTGCGGTCCCGCAGCACGTCGTCGTAGAAGCGCACCTGGCGGCCGTCCTGGTTGGTCAGCAGGCGGTTGCCGAAATAATCCCGCTCGCGCTGGTCGCATTCCAGCGCCGCGGCGGGCGTGGCGCGGGTGCCGGCGAGGATGAGCGCCGGGGTTGCGAGCAACAGGCCGCGCCGCGCGAGGCGTGCGGCGTCCATGGGGCGGGTCATGCCTGCCTCCGCGCGGCCAGGGCCGCTTCGACGGCGGTTGCGATCTGCTCCGCGGATGGCAGGCCAAGCAGGCGCCGGACCTCACCCCGCACGGGATCCAACACGATCACCATCGGCGCATGGTCGCTCCCGGCCAAGGGTCCACCCAGGCGGCGAAGCACGTCGTCGAGCGATTGCTGCGGAAGGTTGACGAAGCTCCAGCCCGGCCCGGCCCCAAAGCGCTCGGCATAGCCGTGCAGCTCGTCGGGCGTGCCGCCGATCGGGTCGAGCGCGAGGCTGACCAACCCCGCCTCGGAGGCGAGGCGCGGGCCGAGCAGGTCCTGCGCCCCGGCCATGGCCGCCGACACGATGTTGCAGACCGTCGAGCAGTCGGTGAGCACGAAGTCGATGGCCACCACGCGCCGCCCGAACACCTCGGACACCAGGCGGCGGCGGCGGCGGTTCGAGTCCACCACCCGCGCATCGGGCAGCGAGCCGCGCAGCTTCGTCGTCCCGCTGGCGGGCGCCGCGGGATCCGGCACCCTCGCCGGCCCATGCCCTTCATGGGCATGCACGCCAGGAATCGCCGCCGCGGCGGCGAAGGCGGCGAGCAGCCCGATGGCGCCGCGCCGACTGGGGTTGATGAAGGACCGGCTCATGGGGACACCGCGCGGAGCATGATGTGGGGGAGCGTCCCGGGCTCAAGCCCGAGAGACGGGGATTCGACGTAGAGGTTGAACGGGCCGGGACGCGGTGGCGCCACGCCGGCCACCTCGTAGAGCCCGTCTCCAAGCGGCCGCAGCGGCAGTTGTGTCTGCCAGTGCCCCGCGAACTGCACGATCCGGGCGGTC
>DATCMG010000720.1:0-3242 GCA_036563555.1 Roseomonas sp.
CCGTCACGGCCAACGCGCTGCACCTGCCCCTGGGCCGTGAAGTGGAGCTGAACCTCTCCTCCGCCGACGTGATCCACAGCGTCTGGGTGCCCAACCTGCACGGCAAGCTGGACATGATCCCCGGCCGCGTGAACCGCCAGCGCCTGCGTGCCGACCGCGCCGGCAGGCTGCGGGGGCAGTGCACCGAGTTCTGCGGCGCCCAGCACACGCTGATGGCCTTTGACGTGGTGGTACAGGAACCCGCTGAGTTCGAGGCCTGGATCGCTCGCCAGCGCGCGCCCGTGCCGGAGCCGCAGACGGATCAGCATCGCCGCGGCATGCAGGTCTTCGGGGAGGCCGGCTGCGGCGCCTGCCACGCCGTGCGCGGCACGCCCTGGACCGCACGGATCGCGCCGGACCTGTCGCGCGTCGGATCACGCGCCACCCTGGCGGCGGGCGCCATCCCGAATACCCATGGCAACCTGGCCGGCTGGATCGCGGCGCCGCAGGACATCAAGCCCGGCAATGCCATGCCTGCCTATGCCCGCGCCCTGGAGGGCTCCGATCTACTCGCCCTCGCCTCCTGGCTGGGATCCCTGCGTTGAGCGACCTGCCGAATCCCCTGCCGCGCCCGCCGGAGGAGTTGGGGCGTCTGGAGAAGGCTTGGGCCTTCCCACGCGGGATCGCCGTGATCACGGAGATCAACAACAACCTCATCGGCCCGCTCTTCCTTGCGACGGCGCTGATGTTCCTGCTGCTGGCCGGGCTGCTGGGCGTGATCATCCGGCTGCAGCTCGCCATGCCGGGCCTGACCATTCTCAGCGCGGATACCTACAACCAGGTCTTCACCACCCATGGCACGGTGATGATGTTCCTTTTCGCCGTGCCGGTGGTGGAGGCGGTGGGGATCGCGCTGCTACCCGCCATGCTCGGCGCGCGCGAGATGCCGACGCCGCGGCTCGGCGCCTATGCCTATTGGATCTACCTGATCGGCGGCTCGGCCTTCTTCATGTCGCTCTTCTTCGGCGCGGCGCCGGATGGCGGCTGGTTCATGTACCCGCCGCTGACGAGCAAGGCGCATTCGCCCGGCATCAACACCGACATGTACCTGCTGGGCATCGGCTTCATCGAGATCAGCGCCATCGCCGGCGCGATCGAGCTGATCACCGGTATCCTGCGCTGCCGCGCGCCGGGCATGACGCTGGGCCGCATGCCGATCTTTGCCTGGGCGATGCTCGTCTTCGCGGGAATGGTCGTCTTCGCCTTCCCCGCCGTCATCGTCGCCTCCACGCTGCTGGAGCTGGAGCGCGCCTTCGGCTGGCCTTTCTTCATTCCCGAGCGCGGCGGTGATCCGCTTCTCTGGCAGCATCTGTTCTGGTTCTTCGGCCACCCCGAGGTTTACATCATTTTCCTGCCGGCCGCCGGCATGGTTTCGATGATCGTGCCGGCCATGGCTCGCGCGCCGCTGATCGGACACTCGCTGGTGGTGCTGGCGCTGGTGGGGACGGCCTTCCTTTCCTTCGGCCTCTGGGTCCACCACATGTACGCCACGGGGATCCCCGGGCTGAGCCTCGCCTTTTTCGCCTCGGCAGGTTTCGCGGTGTCGGTGCCATCGGGAATTCAGGTCTTTTCCTGGATCGCGACCTTCGCCTCCGGAAGGAAGGTGCGGATCGCGACGCCGACGCTGTTCATCCTCGGCTTCCTGTTCATCTTCACGCTCGGCGGGCTGACGGGGGTGATGGTTTCCGTCACGCCCTTCGACTGGCAGGCGCACGACACCTACTTCATCGTGGCGCATCTGCATTACGTGCTGATCGGCGGCATGGTCTTCCCGGTGCTGGCCGCGCTCTACTACTGGGCGCCCTGCATTGGTACGCCGCTCTCCGAGCGCCTGGGGAAATGGGTGTTCTGGCTGTTCTTCCTCGGCGTGAACCTCACCTTCTTCCCGATGCACATGTCGGGATTCCTCGGCATGCCGCGGCGCATCTACACCTATCCCGCCGGAATGGGGCTCGAGATCTGGAACATGCTCTCGACCATCGGGGCACTGGTGGCGTTAAGCGGCGGAGTGCTGTTCTTCATCGACATCGTCAAGAATTTCCGGCCGCAGAATGGCGGCGGCAATCACTGGGATGCCGGCACGCTCGAATGGCTGCCGAACCTGAATTATGGCCCCCGCAGCCTCCCGGCCGTGGACAGCCGCTACCCGCTCTGGCGCAAGCCCGGCCTGGCAGAGGAGGTGGAGGCGGGCGGCCACTATCTGCCCCGCACCCTGACCGGCCTTCGCGAGGGTCTGGTGGTCAGCCCGGCTGAGGGTATCCCGCAATATGTCGCCGTGCTGCCAGGGCCGAGCTGGTCCCACCTCGTCGCCGCGATCGGCACGGCGGGCTTCTTCCTCGTGCTGACCGTGGAGTGGCTGGTGCCGGCCGCCGCTTTCGCGGCGCTGGCCATCGCCGGCATTCTCCGCTGGCTATGGACCGGGACGGATCTCGGCCCGGTCGGGGAAGGACGGGGCGATATTGGCGGTGGGATCGTGCTGCCCACCTATGTCACCGGCCCCTTGGCGACCTCGTGGTGGGCGATGGTCGTGCTGATGCTGGTGATGGGCTCCTGCTACGCCTGCCTTATCGGCACTTATCTTTTTCTCTGGCTGGTGAATGGCGACGGGATGTGGCCCCCGGCCGGGCTGGGAACGCCGTTGCTGGAACGCGGCGGCCTGGCCCTCGTCCTCTATGTTGCCGCTGCCGGCATGATGCTCCTGGCCAGCTACCTGTTGCGGCGGAGGGGCGCGCTGCCCTTCTGGGCCATGCCGCTGGCCCTGGCCCTGCTCGTCGCGGGCTATGCCGCGGATCTTTCGGCGGCGTGGGAGGCGGGGCTTCGCCCATCGCAGCACGCGCATGCCGCGATCACCTATGGGCTGCTCGCCTGGCAGGGCGTGAACTTGGCCGTTTCGGTGATCATGGCGCTCTATACCCAGGCGCGGTCCTGGGCTGGGATGATCGACGGCACGCGGCGCCTGACCTTCGACAACACCATGCTGTTCTGGCTTTACACGGCCGGGCAGGGGGCGGTGGGGATCGTGCTGCTGCACGGCTTCCCGCGGCTGCTGTGACGGGGATGGCCGCCTCGGCCGCGCGGGCGGTGATCTGGCCGGCGGCGGGGCTGGCGGTCTGGGGCGCGCATTTCGGGGCGATCTACGCCATCCATTCCCTGGCCTGCGAGCGGGGCTTGGCTGACCGGACGCTGCTTGGCCTGCCATGGGT
>DATCMG010000739.1:0-9504 GCA_036563555.1 Roseomonas sp.
CCAGCCGCATCGTTGCCTGGGCGCCGAAGCCGAGCTTGCGGCTGCTCTCCTGCTGGAGGGTGGAGGTGGTGAAAGGGGGCGGCGGGTTGCGGCGGACGCGCTTCTTCTCGACGGAGGAGACGGTGAAGCTGCCGCCCTCGACCAGCGCCTTGGCATGATGGGCCGCCGCCTCGTTCGGCAGATCGAACTGATCGAGCTTCCGGCCCTCCAGATGCGTCAGCCGCGCCATGAAGGGGGCACCGGCCGGTGTGCGGAAGGCAGCCTCAATGGACCAGTATTCGCGGGCCTTGAAGGCCTCGATCTCCGCCTCGCGGTCGGTGATCAGGCGCAGTGCGACGGACTGGACACGGCCGGCCGAGCGGCTGCCCGGCAGCTTGCGCCAGAGGACGGGAGAGAGGGTGAAGCCGACGAGGTAGTCGAGCGCGCGGCGGGCCAGGTAGGCATCGATCAGCGGCACGTCGAGATCGCGCGGATGGGCGATGGCGTGCTGGATCGCGCCCTTGGTGATCTCGTTGAAGGTGATCCGGTGGACCTCGACACCCTTCAGGGCGCGCTTGCCCTCAAGCATCTGGCGCACATGCCAGGAGATCGCCTCGCCTTCCCGGTCCGGGTCGGTGGCGAGGTAGAGGCGCTTCGCGTGCCCGGCCTTCAGGGCCTGTGCGATCTCGCGGACCTGCTTCTCGCCCCGGTCCTCGGAGGACCAGTCCATGGCGAAGTCCTCCTCCGGGCGGACGGACCCGTCCTTCGCGGGCAGGTCGCGGACATGGCCGAAGGAGGCCAGGACCGTGTAGCCCGAGCCCAGGTACTTGTTGATGGTCTTCGCCTTCGCGGGCGATTCGACGACGACGACGTCTGTCATGTGGGGCCTGCTAGCCCTCCAATTCCTCTGCGCGCTGAATGCCGGACCGTACGACACGGTTTCCGGGCAGCGCCTCGATCAGCCCCTCCAGCTCCAGATCCAGGAGCGCGGCACGGGCATTTGGCGGGGACAGGTGGCAGCGGCGAAGCACCTCGTCAACCATCACGGGTGTCGGGCCGATGAGGGACAGGAGGTCGGAAGTGCTTGATTCCTCGCGCGTCGCGGGTGCGCGGGCGGGAGCACGTGCGGGCGCGCGCGAGGGGCGGCGGGCGAAGAGGGGCATCGCCTCGGCAGTGGCGGGCAGGGTTTCCAGCACATCGGCCGCCCTTTCGCAGAAATGGGCGCCCTGGCGGAGCAGGTCATTGGAGCCCTGGCAGCGCGGGTCGAGCGGGGAGCCAGGGACGGCATAGATCTCCCGCCCCGCCTCGGCGCCGAGGCGGGCGGTGATGAGGGTGCCGGAACGCGGCGCGGCCTCCACGACCACAATGCCCAGAGACAGCCCGGCCACGATGCGGTTCCGGCGCGGGAAATGGCGTGCCAGGGGGGCGGTACCGAGCGGGGCTTCGGCCAGGAGGAGGCCGCGCTCGGCGATGCGGTCCTGCAGGTCACGGTTTTCCGGCGGATAGGCGATGTCCAGGCCGCCAGGGATCACGCCGATGGTGCGGCCGTGGCGGAGGGCACCGGCATGGGCGGCGGCATCGATGCCGCGGGCGAGGCCGGATGTGACGGTGACTCCGGCCTCGGCCAGCGCCTCGGCCATGTCCTCGGCGATGCGCCGGCCACCAGCGGAGGCGTTGCGCGCACCGACCAGCGCCACCTGACGGGAGGGAAGAAGGGCTGTGTTGCCCAGAGCCGCCAAGATCGGCGGCGCATCATCGAGCTGGGCCAACAGGGGCGGGTAGCCCGGGCTGCCGAGATGCAGCCAGGCGCCGCCCATGGCCAGTACCGCGTCATGTTCCCGCTCCACCTTGCCCGGGTCGGGCGGGGTGAAGCGGCGAGTGGGGTCGCCGGACAGGGCGCGCAGTGCGGCGGTGGCCCCGCCATGCTGCGCCATCAGACGACGAAAGTTTTGAGGGCCGATCCCCTCCGTGCGGGCCAACCGGAGGCGGGCAAGGGATTCGGTCGGCGTCACTACTTGCCCTGGCCGATCCGCGGCTCGGTGCCGGCGATCAGGCGGCGGATATTGGCGTGATGGCGGAGGAACACATAGGCGACGATCAGCGCCACGGGCCAGAAGAGGGGCCAGCCGCCCCAGAGCGCCGCGACCAGGGCGGCGACGGCCATCCCCGTGAGTGCGCTCGCCGAGGAGATCTTTGAGATTTTGGCCATCGCCAGCCAGGTCAGCCCCGCCGCCACGAAGACCGGCCAGGCGAGGGCGAGGAAGACGCCCAGTGCCGTCGCCACGCCCTTGCCGCCACGGAATGCCAGCCAGGGCGGATGGCAATGGCCGACCACCGCGCCGACGGCCGCAAATCCGGCCGCTTCCGGGCCGAGCAGGGCGACGGCCAGCCAGACCGCCACCGCGCCCTTGAGGAAGTCCAGCGCGAGGGTCGCGGCGGCCAGTTTCTTGTTGCCGGTCCGCAGCACATTGGTCGCGCCGATATTGCCGGAGCCGATGGCGCGGATATCGCCCAGCCCGGCGGCGCGGGTGAGGATCAGGCCGAAGGGGATCGATCCCAGCAGCAGCCCGAGGATGGTAGCGAGGGCGATGTTCATCCGAAAACCCGCCGCCCCGCTTTCCAGGTGCCCATCACGCGGCCCTCCAGCGCCCGCCCGTCGAAGGGGGAGTTCTGCGCCTTGCCCGGGAGCCTGCCGGCCTCGACCTTCCAGGCACGTTCGGGGCTGAACAGGACGAGATCGGCGGGGGCGCCGGGGGCGAGGCGGCCAGCCCCGAGGCCGAGCAGCTTCGCGGGGGCGGCCGTCAGGAGTTCGATGGCCCGGATCAGGGTCAGATCGCCGGCATGGAAGCGGGCGAGGGTGATGCCGAGGAGGGTCGCGAGGCCCGCGCCGCCGGCTTCGGCCTGGGCGAAGGGCACGCGCTTGTCATCGGCATCCCGGGGCTGGTGGTCGGAGGCGATGGCGTCGATCGTGCCATCGGCCAGGGCGGCGGCGACGGCGCGCCGGTCCTCCTCCCGCCGCAAGGGCGGGGAGAGCTTGGCATAGGTGCGGAAATCGCCGATCGCCGTCTCGTTCAGGTCGAAATACGGGGGCGCGGTGTCGCAGGTCACGCGCAGTCCCTCGGCCTTTGCGGCGCGGATCAGGTCGAGCGCGGCGCCCGTCGAGACATGGGCGAAATGGATATGGCCGCGCGTCAGGCGCGCGAGGGCGATGTCGCGCGCGACCATCATGGCCTCGGCGGCGGCGGGGGCGGCGGGGAGGCCCATGCGGGTGGCCATCTCGCCCTCGGTGGCGGACGCATTCCGGGCGAGCGATGGCTCCTCCGGGTGCTGCACGACGAAGCTGCCGAAGGCGCGGGCGTAGGACAGGGCCAGCCGCATGGTGCGGGCATCCGCGATGGCGTGGGTGCCGTCGGTGAAGGCGATGGCGCCCGCCTCCCGGAGCAATCCGAATTCGGTCATCTCCTTCCCGGCGCAGCCGCGGGTTGCGGCGCCATAGGGCAGGATGGAGAGGCTGCCCGTCGCCTCGCCCTTGCGGAGGATGAATTGGAGGAGGGCTGGGTCGTCCAGCGCCGGGTCGCTGTCGGGCAGGGCGCAGAGGGTGGTGATGCCGCCGGCGGCGGCGGCCTCGGCCGCGGATTCGATGGTCTCGCGATGCTCATGGCCGGGTTCGCCGAGCGTGGCGCGGATGTCGATCAGGCCCGGGGCGAGGATCGCCCCGCCGCAATCCACCACCGTCGCGCCTTCCGGGGCGCCGGTGCCGTCCAGCGCGGTGATCAGGCCGTTCTCGACGAGGAGGCTTCCCGGGGCGTCACGGCCCGTGGCGGGGCAGACCAGGCGGGCGTTCTGGAGGATCAGGCTCATCAGGCGTTACGCCGCTGGTTCTGGGAGAGGATGTCGAGCACGGCCATGCGGACGGCGACGCCCATCTCCACCTGTTCCCCGATCACGCTGCGGGCCGGGTCATCGGCCACCGCGCTGTCGATCTCGACGCCGCGGTTCATGGGGCCTGGATGCATGACGATGGCGTCGGGCTTCGCGTGGCGCAGCTTGGCGGCATCCAGGCCGTAGAAGCGGAAGAACTCGCGCGCGGAGGGGACGAGGCCGCCGGCCATGCGCTCCTTCTGCAGGCGGAGCATCATCACGACATCGGCGCCCTTCAGTCCGGCCTTCATGTCGTGGAACACCTCGACCCCGAGCGCCTCGGCTTCGGCCGGGATGAGGGTGGGCGGGCCGACGATCCGCACGCGGCAGTTCATGGCCAGCAGCAGGTGGATGTTGCTGCGGGCCACGCGGCTGTGCAGCACGTCGCCGCAGATGGCCACCGTGAGGTTCTCGAGCGTGCCCTTGCGGCGGCGGATGGTCAGGGCGTCCAGCAGGGCCTGGGTGGGGTGCTCATGCGTGCCGTCCCCGGCATTGATCACTGCCGCCTCCACCTTCTGGGAGAGGAGGGCGGGGGCGCCGGACTGGGCGTGGCGTACCACCAGCAGGTCGGTCTTCATCGCGTTCAGGGTGGAGGCGGTGTCGAGCAGCGTCTCGCCCTTGTTCACGGAGGAGGTGCTGACGGACATGTTGATGACGTCGGCACCCAGGCGCTTGCCGGCCAGCTCGAAGCTGGTGCGGGTGCGGGTGCTGTCCTCGAAGAACAGGTTGATCAGGGTGCGGCCACGCAGCACGTCACGCCCGGTTTTTCCGCCGCGGTTCAGCAGGGCGTAGGACTCGGCGAGGTCCAGGAGCTCGGCGATATAGGGCGGCTCCAGCCCTTGCAGCGCGAGGAGGTGCCGGTGCGGATAGAGGGGCATGGGGCCTCGGGCGGCGGGCAGGGATGGGCGGCGCGCGGGAATCGCGCCACCGGTTGTGTAGGGGAGGCGGGGTTGGCGGGAAAGGCTTGGGCGTGGCGCGGCATGGTGGAGGCGGATCTTCCGGCCGTTTCAGCCGTCGCCGCAGCGGTGCATCCCGGGTATCCGGAAGAGGATGCGGTCTTCGAGGAACGGTTCCGGCTTTTCCCTGAGGGGTGCTTCATGCTGGAGGCGGGTGGGCGGCCTGTGGGCTATGCCATCGGGCATCCGTGGTTGCGTGGGCAGCCGCCAGCGCTGAATACGCTGCTGCGCGGCCTGCCAGGGGTGCCATCGACCTTCTATCTCCATGATGTGGCATTGCTGCCGGATGCCCGATCCGGCGGCGCGGGCACGACGGTGGCGGCCCTCATGGCCGGTGCGGCAAAAGGACTTGCGTGTATTTCGCTGGTCGCGATCAGCGGCACTGGTGGCTTCTGGGAGCGGCAGGGGTTCCGCGAGATGCGGAGCCAGGCGTCCGATCGGGCCCTGAAGCACTACGGTCCGGGCGCCCGGTACATGGAACGGACGATACCGGCCAGCTTCGATCCATCCGGGGAAAGGTGATCCTCATCCGTTGGCTGGTGGCTTGGGTCAGCCCGGATCCGGTGTCTCCCGGGAGCGGGTGGCGTCCAGGGCCGCTTGCAGGGTGTAGGCGGCGGCGGCGGCGTCCACGGCCTTGGCGCGCTTGGCGCGGGTGAGGTCGGCCTCGATCATCATCCGGTTCACCGCTGAGGAGGAGAGGCGCTCGTCCCACAGCGCGACAGGCAGGCCGGTGGCGTCGGAGATGGCCATGGCCCAGTCCTTCGCGGCCTGGGCGGCGGGGCCGAAGGAGCCGTCCAGGCTCAGGGGCAGGCCGCAGACGAGGCCAGCCGCGCCCTCCTTCTCCGCGATGCGGCGGATCTCGGCGGCGTTCGCGGCGAGCTTGGCGCGTGGCAGGGCGGCGTAGGGCGAGGCCAGCATCAGCAGCACGTCGGAAAGGGCGATTCCGATGATCTTGCGCCCCGGGTCCAGCCCGATCAGGCGGGCATGGCGGGGCAGGGCGGCGCGTAGGGCGGGGAGGGGGGTGATGGGCATGGTCCCGGCCATCCTAGCCCCTCACGCGCCCCTTGACTTCGGGGGGGCTGGCGGCTTCCTGGCGCCACTTGGCCCATTCTGGGGAATTCCGCCCGACCATGTCGCTCGACCTGAAGACCGTGAGGCGCGTCGCGTCCCTCGCCCGGCTCCATCTGGAGGAGGGGGAGGACCAGCGCCTGCAAGCCGAGCTGAACGGCATCCTGGGCTGGATCGAGCAGTTGCAGGCCGTGGACACCACAGGCGTGGAGCCGCTTTCCGGCGCTGGCGGCATGGCCATGCCGATGCGCGAGGACGTGGTGAATGACGGTGGCCAGGCGGAGGCGGTGCTCGCCAATGCGCCGGACCGCGCCGGCGTGTTCTTCGCCGTTCCGAAGGTTGTCGAATGATGAACCCCACAGATTTCACGATCCGCGGCGCGCTTGAGGCGCTGGCCGAGGGCATCGTCACCTCCGAGGCGCTGACCCAGGCGCATCTGGATGCCATCGCGGCGCTGAACCCGCGGCTGAACGCCTTCATCACCGTGACGGCGGAGCGCGCGCTGGAGGCCGCCCGTGCTTCCGACAAGCGCCGGGCCAATGGTGTGGCCGGGAAGCTCGAGGGCATCCCGCTGGCGATCAAGGACCTGTTCTGCACCCAGGGGGTCCGCACCACGGCGGCCAGCCGCATCCTGGGCGAGTTCGTGCCACCCTATGAGAGCACGGTCACGTCCAACCTGCTGCGCGACGGCGCGGTCTTCCTGGGCAAGGCGAATCTGGACGAGTTCGCCATGGGCTCATCCAACGCCACTTCCGCCTTCGGGAAGGTCGAGAACCCGTGGAAGCGCGGGAATGACGACGGCACTACGCTGGTGCCGGGGGGGTCTTCCGGCGGCTCGGTGGCGGCGGTCGCGGCGCGGCTGGCGCTGGGGGCGACGGCGACCGATACTGGCGGCTCCATCCGCCAGCCCGCGGCCTTCTGCGGCATTGCCGGCATCAAGCCGACCTATGGGCGCTGCTCCCGCTGGGGCGTGGTGGCCTTCGCCTCCTCGCTCGACACGCCGGGGCCGGTGGCGCGGACGGTGGAGGATTGCGCGATCCTGCTGGGGAGCATGTCCGGCCATGATCCGAAGGACAGCACCTCCGCCAACCTGCCCGTGCCCGACTTTGCCGCCGCCTGCGCCCGTAGCGTGAAGGGCCTGCGGATCGGCGTGCCGCGCGAATACCGGCTGGATGGCATGCCCGACGAGATCGAGGCGCTGTGGCAGCAGGGCCTGGCCTGGCTGCGGGGGGAGGGCGCGGAGATCGTCGATATCTCCCTGCCGCATACGAAATACGCGCTGCCGACCTACTATATCGTGGCGCCGGCCGAGGCGTCGTCGAACCTCGCGCGGTATGACGGCGTGCGCTTCGGCCTGCGGGAAGATGGCGAGGACCTGAAGGATCTTTATGAGCGCACCCGCGCCGCCGGCTTCGGTGACGAGGTGAAGCGCCGCATCATGATCGGCACCTATGTGCTGAGCGCCGGCTATTACGACGCCTATTACCTGAAGGCGCAGAAGGTCCGGGCGCTGATCAAGCGCGACTTCGACGAAGCCTTCGCCAAGGTCGATGCCATCGTGACGCCCGCGACACCCTCCGCCGCTTTCCCGGCCGGGGAGAAGCAGGACGACCCAGTGGCGATGTATCTGAACGACGTCTTCACGGTGACGGCGAACCTGGCCGGGATCCCGGGCATGACGGTGCCGGCCGGCTTCGATCGCCAGGGCCTGCCGCTGGGCCTGCAGGTGCTTGGAAAGGCGTTCGATGAGGAAACCGTTTTCGCGGTGGGCACGGCGATCGAGCACGCCGCCAATTTGAATGCGCTGCCGCAGGTGAGGGCTTTCGCATGAGCTACACCATCTCGGGCGAGACCGGCCCCTGGGAGCTGGTGATCGGGCTGGAGGTCCATGCCCAGGTGACCAGCAACGCCAAGCTTTTCAGTGGCGCCGCGACCGAGTTCGGCGCGGAGCCGAACAGCCAGGTGAGCTTCGTCGATGCCGGCTTCCCCGGCATGCTGCCCGTCATCAACCGCGAATGCGTGGCCCAGGCCGTGCGTACGGGGCTGGGGTTGAACGCGCAGGTGAATCCCTGGTCGCGCTTCGACCGGAAGAACTACTTCTATGCGGATTTGCCGCAGGGCTATCAGATCAGCCAGTTCCAGTTTCCGATCGTGGGCACGGGCAAGATCTCCATCGAGCTGTCCGATGGCAGCACGCGGGAGATCGGCATCACCCGCCTGCATCTGGAGCAGGATGCCGGCAAGTCGATCCACGACCAGCACCCCAGCAAGTCCTATATCGACCTGAACCGCTCCGGCGTCGCGCTGATGGAGATCGTGTCGGAACCCGACATGCGATCGCCGGAGGAGGCGGGCGCCTATGTGACGAAGCTGCGCCAGATCCTGCGCTATCTCGGCACCTGCGACGGCAACATGGAGCAGGGTTCGCTGCGCGCCGACGTGAACGTCTCGGTCCGCAAGGCGGGCGAGGAGTTCCGCACGCGCTGCGAGGTGAAGAACGTCAACTCCATCCGCTTCGTCATGCAGGCTGTGGAGGCCGAGGCTCGGCGGCAGATCGAGATCTGGGAATCGGGCGGCACGGTCGATCAGGAAACGCGGCTGTTCGACACCACGCGCGGCGTCACCCGCTCCATGCGGAGCAAGGAGGACGCGCATGACTACCGCTACTTCCCCGATCCGGACCTTCCCCCGCTGGTGGTCGATCCCGCCTGGATCGAAGAGCTGCGCGCCGGCCTGCCTGAGCTGCCGGATGCACGCCGCGCCCGTTACGTGAACGAGTTCGGGCTCTCGGCCTATGATGCCTCTGTGCTGGTGGCGGAGAAGGAGACGGCGGCCTTCTACGAGGAGGTCGCCGCCGGACGCGATCCGAAGGTCGCCGCGAACTGGGTAATGGGCGACTTCTTCGCCGCCCTGAACCGGCTCGGGAAGGGCATAGAGGACAGCCCCATCTCGGCCAGGCATCTCGGCGCGCTGCTGGACCTGATCGCGGACAGGACCCTGTCCGGCAAAATGGCCAAGGAAGTACTGGAGGCGATGGCCGAAACGGGCAAGCCGCCCGGCACCATCGTGGAGGAGCGCGGCCTTCGGCAGGTGACCGACACGGGTGCCATCGAGGCGGCGGTCGATGCCATCCTGGCCGCCAACCCCGACAAGATCGCCCAGTACCGCGAGAAGCCGACCCTGTTCGGCTGGTTCGTGGGCCAGGTGATGAAGGCCATGAAGGGCCAGGGCAACCCCGCCCTGGTCAATGAGGTGCTGAAGGCGAAGCTGGACGCCTGACGCGCGCTCACCCCTGCGGATTGCCGCCCGGCTCGTCCTCGGTCGGCAATTCGCAGCGGTTGTGGATGTCGGTGGCGGCGATGGCGGCATGCCCCATCGCCACCACGATCTGGTTCAGTCCCCGCACCACGTCGCCGGCGGCATAGAGGCCGGGGACGGTCGTGCGGTTGTGTTCGTCCACGATCAGGGCGCCCGCTTCGTCATGCTCCGCGCCGAGCGAAAGGGCCAGGTCGGAGCGAACCTTCAGGCCGAGGGCGGAATAGAGCGTCTCGAAGCGGTGTTCCTCCCCGCCGGCGCGGAC
>DATCMG010000750.1:0-9429 GCA_036563555.1 Roseomonas sp.
AGCGCCCATCTGCGCGAGCACGGCCCGCATGAGGAGCTGGTTGGTGGCATTGTCCTCCACCAGCAGGATGCGCCGGCGCGGCTCCTCCGGCGGTGGCGGGCGCGGCGGTGGGACTTGCCGGTCCGTGGCGGGTGCCAGGGCCTGCATGACCGATTCCAGCAGCCGCCCGGGCAGGGCCGGCTTGAGCAGCATGGCGTCGGCCAGGCCGGGGGGCGGGCCGCCATCGGGCATCTGATGCGCCTCCACTCCGAAAGAGGAGAGGACGAGTGCGGGACTGCCCAGGGCCATGGCCTCGGCGCGGATGTGGCGGGCCAGCTCCAACCCGCCCATCTCCGGCATGGTGGCATCCAGCACGGCGGCATGAAAGGCGGTGCCGCGCCGGGCCGCCAGGCGCAGCAGGTTCAGCGCCGCCGCCCCGCTCTCGGCCGCGAGCGCCGAGGCGCCGGCGGCGTTGAGCTGGCGCACCATCACCTCCCGGTTCAGCACGAGGTCGTCCACCACCAGGACGCGCCGCCCGGCGAGCGGCGGTGGGGCCGGCTCCGGCTGGGGTAGCTCGCCCACCACGATCCAGAAGCGGAAGACGCTGCCGCCGCCCTTGCGCGGCGTCGCCTCGATCCCGCCATCCATCTGCTCCGCCAGCTTGCGGCAGATCGCAAGGCCGAGGCCGGTGCCGCCGTATTTGCGGCTGATCGAGGCATCGGCCTGGGTGAAGCGCTCGAACAGCATCGGCACCTGGGCGGCGTCCACGCCGATGCCCGTATCGGCCACCGAGCAGGTGAGGCGCAGCGCGCCTTCCTCGTCCTCCATCGGGGAGGCAGCGAGCGAAACCTCGATCCAGCCGCTCTCGGTGAACTTGATCGCGTTGCCGACCAGGTTGAACAGGATCTGCCGGAAGCGCCCTGGATCCCCCAGCACCTGCTTCGGCAGGTCCGGCGGCAGGGAGGCGACCATCTCCACGCCCTTGGAGGCCGCGCGGGCCGCGAACAGCTCCACGATGGTGGAGATCTCGTTCTCCAGCGTGAAGGGGATGTGCTCGTGCTCGATCATCCCCGCCTCCAGCTTGGAGAAGTCGAGGATGTCGTTCAGCACCATCAGCAGATGCTCGGCGCTGCCCTGGATCGTCTCGGCATAGCGGCGCTGGATGGAATTGAGATGGCTGTCGAGCAACAGGCCGGTCATGCCGATCACGCCGTTCATCGGTGTGCGGATCTCGTGGCTCATCGCCGCGAGGAACTCCTCCTTCGCCCGCGTCGCGGCGCGCGCCTCGCGCTCGCGCTCGCTCAGCGCATCGCCCTGCGCCTTCAGCGCGGCCGCCTGGCGGGACATGAGCCAGAGGGCGACGAGCATGATGGCGGCGATGGCGATGCCGCCGCCGATCAGCAGTGCTGCCAGCCGCTCCACCCCCTCGAAGGCGGTGGCCTTCCGGCGGGCAGCCTCGATGACCATCGTGCCCTGGCGGATGGTGGAGAAGGAGGCGAAGACGTCCTGCCCATCCTGGTCCAGGCCGGAGAAGGTGCCGCTCTCTCGCCGGGGCAGGAAGTCGCGGAACAGCCAGGAAGAGGGATTCGCCTCGCCCACCCCCTCCACCTGCCCATCCGAGCGCGCGAGCAGCAACCCGTTGAGGGAGTGGATGCGGACCGTGACGCCGAAAGCCTTGGCGTGGCGGCGTCCGACGGAGATGAGGTAGTCCGGATTCAGCAGCGCGACCGCGGCACCTCTGAACTCGCCGCGCGGGTTGCGCAGGCCGCGGGCGAGGGGGATCGACCAGATGCCGGCCGCCTGGATGGCGCGCGCCTGCATCACCGCCGAGCCGCCGAGGAAGCGTCCCGCCTCCGGCGGGCCCAGACGCAGCGCGGGACCGCCCAGGCGCAGCACGCGGAACCAGTCGCGATCCGCGACCGAGAGGCCGCGCAGGTTCTCCACCGTGGAGGCGGTGACGAGGCCGTTGGCATCGACAACCAGCACGGCGCGGAGCTGCGGCACGTCGCGGATCCTGCCGGCCAGCGCGCGGGCCGTCGCGGCGGGATCGGCATCGTTGCTGCGCTCGGCCATGTCGAGCAGCACGAAGTCCACGGTCTGGATCGCGCGGGCGAGCTGGTCCGCCATGGCGGCGGTCACGCCCATCGTCAGGCGCTCCGCGTCATTCGCTGCCTCTCGCTGGCCCCTGTCGAACAGGATGAGATAGACAATTGCGAAGCAGGCACCGACCACCATCACCGTCGCGGCAAAGAGACGCCAGGGCCGGGGCGTGGCGGGACCCAGCTTCAGAACCCGGCGAAGAGAGGATGGCGTCTTGTTCATGCGTCGTGCGACCATCGTCATCATCGCAAGCCTGTGTCTCTTTTGCGATGTCGAATCGAAAAAAATTAGCCAATTCAACCAAGCTTTTGCGCAAAATTCGGTTCGACTTGCAACCAAGAAGACGCATCCTTCCGCTCCGGACCGACTAACGGTTGTGCGGACCCGCCGGGAACTTTTGATCTGCACCGCGCCCGACCTTCCCTCCCTCTCCTGGCGCAATGCACGGAATGGCGGGATGGAAGGGCTGGATGCCGATATGGGGCGCGCCATAGCGGCAAGGCTGGGCGTCCGCCCGGTCTTCGTGGAGACCCTGCCCGGCACCGTGATCGCCATGCTCGAACGCGGCTCCTGCGACCTAGGGATGGGTGGCCTCGGCATCAGCCCGGCGCGGGCCATGCGGGTGTCCTTCACCAAGCCCTTCCTCGCCGGTCCCATGGCCGCGGTGACGCAGCGCTCCAGCCGCCGGGTGCCGGGCTGGGCGGGGATGGACCGGGAGGGGGTGGTGGTGACCGTCCTCGCCGGATCGGTGGCCGAGGAGGTGATGCGCCAGCATCTGCGCAAGGCCGAGCTTCTGGCGATCGGCCCTCCGCTGAACCCGGAACAGGAAATCGCCGCCGGGCGCGCGGATGTCTTCGTGACGGACCATGCGGATTCCCGCCGCCTGCGCGAGGACGATGCCTGGCGCGTGACGGATGCCCCCCGGACGGTGGGCGACACGCTCTACGCCTATGCCGTGCCGCGCGGAGATGCCGCCTGGCTCGCCGAGGTGAACGGCCTTCTGACCGCTGTGAAAGGCGACGGCACGCTGCTCAGGGCCGCGCAGCGCTGGGGCCTGCGCGAAATGCTGGCCGACTGAGGCTTCAGCCCTGGCCGAGGGATTCCAGCCAGCGCCGCTTCCCGCCCTGCGCCACATGGGCCTCGCCCAATGCGCGGGCGCGAGCGGCATCGCCTGACGCCACCGCCGCCAGCATCGCCGCGTGCTCGGCATTGCTCTCCCGCATCCGGTCGGGACGGGAGAGGGAGCGCTGGCGGGCCAGGTGGCTTTCCTTCAGCAGCGATCCATAGAGGCCTGCCGCCCGGCGATGTCCGGCGGCCTCGTGCAGCGCCTCATGGAAGGCGAGGTTGCGGGCGTAGTAGCCGGCCGCATCGCCGGCATCCGCATCGGCCTCCATGGCGGCGACCTGCGCGGCGAGCCCATCGAGCGTGGCCTGCGGCAGCGTGCCAGCCGCCACGCGCTCGGCGAGCCGCGCGAGGATGAAGCCCTGGAGAAGGGCGCGCATGTCATAGAGCTCGGCCATCTCCTCCGGCTCCAGCCGGCGCACGCTCATGCCCTGGCCGGTGGGGCCAGCGGTGACCAGCCCGTCGCGCTCCAGCCCGCGCAGCGCCTCGCGCAGGGGGCCGCGGGACAAGCCGAGGCGGGCGGCAAGGGCGACCTCGTTCAGCCGGGTGCCCGGGGCGATCTCGCCGGAGAGGATCAGCCGCTCCAGCGCGTCCCGCGCGCGTTCCGAGAGTGGGGCCTGGGGCGGCAGACTGTCCATGACGGACAGGGCATCACGCCTGCGCGCATCCTGTCAACAGGCTGTTGACAGCTCTGCCCGCAGCCCGCAGCCTGGAGCCACGGAGGAATTGCCATGCTCGACGCCCCTAACCCCGCCCCACAGGGCGGAGCCGACGCCGCCTCGGCGGGCGCGCTCTCCCGCTTCACCGTGCTCGACCTCACCCGCGTCCGTTCCGGCCCGACCTGCGTGCGGCAGTTGGCGGACTGGGGCGCGAAGGTCATCAAGATCGAGATGCCGGAGGGGCTGGACCAGGGCGACCCGATGGGCGGCCCGCGCGGCGGCCCGGACTTCCAGAACCTGCACCGCAACAAGCGCGGCCTGACGCTGAACCTGAAGTCGCCCGAAGGCGTCGCCATCCTCAAGAAGCTGGTGCGCGAGGCCGATGTGGTGGTGGAGAATTTCCGACCCGACGTGAAGGACCGGCTGGGCATCGGCTACAAGGATCTTTCCGCCGAGAATCCGTGCCTCGTCTATGCCTCCATCTCCGGCTTCGGGCAGGACGGGCCCTATGCCGGGCGCCCCGGCTTCGACCAGATCGCGCAGGGCATGGGCGGGCTGATGTCCATCACCGGCCTGCCGGGCCAGGGGCCGGTGCGCGTCGGCATCCCCATCGCCGATCTCTGCGCGGGGCTTTTCGCCGCCCAGGGCATCATGGTCGCGCTGCTGGAGCGCGAGGTATCGGGCAAGGGGCAGTGGGTGCAGACATCCCTGCTGCAGGCCCAGGCCTTCATGCTGGATTTCCAGGCCGCGCGCTGGCTGCAGGCCGGCGAGGTGCCGAAGCAGGCCGGCAACAACCACCCCACCAGCATCCCGACCGGCGTCTTCAGGACCAAGGACGGCCACATCAACATCGCCGCCACCGGCAACGCCATCTGGAAGCGCTTCGCCATCGCCGCCGGCGCGCCGGAATGGCTGGAAGACCCGCGCTTCAAGGATGCCGGCTCCCGCTCGGACAACCGGGATGCGCTGAACGCGCTGATCGATGCGAAGATCGCCGGGCGCACGAGCAAGGAATGGGTCACGGCGCTGAACGAGGCCGGCGTGCCGGCGGGGCCGATCTATTCCATCGACCAGATGTTCGGCGATCCGCAGGTCCAGCATCTCGGCATCGCTGCGAAGCTGGACGACGGCACGAAGGCGCAGGCCTATGTCGCGCAGCCCATGACGCTGTCGCGCACGCCGAGCCGCATCGCGAGCCACCCGCCCGCCATCGGCGAGCATTCGGCGGATGTGCTGCGCGAGGCCGGCTACACCGAGGACGAGATTGCGGGCTTCAAGTCCCGCCAGGTGATCTAGGACCACAGAGATGCCCGACGCGCTTCCCCCGCCGAACCCCGCCCTCGGCACCGACAAGATGCTCTCCCGCAAGGAGGGCGGCGTCGGCTGGATGATCTTCAACAACCCCGAGCGCCACAATGCCGTCTCCATGGAGATGTGGGTGGCGGCGGAGCGGATCCTGGCGGATTTCGCGGCCGATCCGGAAGTCCGCGTGGTGGTCGTGACCGGCGCGGGTGGCAAGGCCTTCGTCTCCGGCGCCGATATCTCGAAGTTCGAGAGCGAGCGCGGATCGAAGGAGGCGGTGGACGCCTATCAGGCGCAGACGGCGAAGGTATACGAGGCGCTCTCGGATTTTCCGAAGCCGACCATCGCGGCGATCCGCGGCCATTGCATCGGCGGCGGCAGCGCGCTGGCGGTTTGCTGCGACCTGCGCATCTGCACGGAAAAGTCCTCCTTCGGCATCCCGGCGGCGAAGCTCGGCCTGGGCTATCCGCTGCCGGGTATCCGGCGCCTGGTGCACCTCGTCGGCCCCTCCTTCGCGAAGGAGCTGTTCTTCACCGCCAAGCGCTTCAGCGCCGAGGATGCGCGGGTGATGGGGCTGGTGAACCGCGTGGTGGCCGATGACGCGCTCGAGGCCACGATCCAGGACTATGCCGGCACCATCGCCGGCAATGCGCCGCTCACCGTCGGTTCGGTGAAGGCCATCGTGGGCGAGGCGCTGAAGGCGCAGCCGGACGAGGCGCTCTGCGCGCGGCTCGTCGCCGAGTGCTTCGCCAGCGAGGATTATGTCGAGGGCCGCCGCGCCTTCATGGAGAAGCGCCCGCCGCAGTTCCGCGGCCGGTAGAGTCCAGCAAGCATTGAACCGGCCCCCGGGAGACCCGCGCGAGACGGGCCCGGGGACGCCGCTGAAGGAGGAAGTCCGATGATGCACCGCCGCGCCCTGCTGGGTGCCGGGCTGGGAGGCTGCGTCCTCTCCCTGCCGGCGATCCGCGCCAATGCCCAGGAAGCCTGGCCGAACAAGCCTATCCGCATCGTGGTAGGCTTCGCCGCCGGCGGCGCCACCGATATCAGCACGCGGGTGATGCAGTCGAAGCTCAGCGCACTGCTCGGCCAGCCCGTGGTGATCGACAACCGCCCCGGCGCGGGCGGCAACCTCGCGACCGAGATCGTCGTGCGCTCCCCGCCGGATGGCACGACCTTCCTGATGGGCACGATCGGCGCGCTGGCGATCAACCCCACCCTCTATGCCAGCCTGCCCTTCAATCCGCAGGTGGACCTCACCCCCGTCGCCATGGCGGGCAATGTACTGAACGTGCTGGTGGTGCCGGCGGACCGGCCCTGGCGCAGCGTGGCCGATCTCATCGCGGCGGCGAAGGCGGCGCCGGACACGATCACCTATGGCTCCTCGGGCGTCGGTGGCGCCGGGCATCTGGCGGGCGCGCTGCTGGACCAGATGGCGGGGGTGAGGACCGTCCATGTGCCCTATCGCGGCGGCGGGCCGATGATGACCGACCTGATGAGCGGCAAGGTGGACTACGCCTTCTCCACCGCTCCCACGGCCCTGCCCCAGGTGCAGAGCGGGCGGCTTCGCCTGCTGGCCGTGCCGACCGCGCAGCGCATCCGCGCGCAGCCCAATGTCCCGACCGTGGCGGAGACGCTGCCGGGCTATGAGGTGCAGAACTGGTACGCGCTGGTCGGGCCGAAGGGCCTGCCGCCCGCGATCGTCGCGCGGATGAACGCCGTGATGCGGGAGGCGCTGGCCGATCCCGTCGTGTCGGCCTCGCTCGAAGGGCAGGGAGTTGAGCCGCTTCCCAGTTCGCCGGAGGACCTCGCCCGTTTCATCCGGGAGGAAACGGCAAAGTGGGCGCCGATCGTGCGCGCGACCGGCGCGAAGGTGGAATAGGCCGATGGATCTCGGGATGCGGGGGCGCCGCGCGCTGGTGATCGGCGGCTCCTCCGGAATCGGGCTCTCCACGGCGGGGCTGCTGCTGCGGGAAGGGGCCGCGGTGACCATAGCCGCGCGCGATCCGGCGCGGTTGGAGGCGGCCGCGGGCCAGTTGCGGGCCGAGACAGGCACGGCGCCGGAAGCGGTGGTGTGCGACCAGTCCGATCCCGCTTCCGTGGCGGCGCTGGTCGCGCGCCTTGGCGATGCGCCCCTGCATGCGCTGGTCTGCGCCGCCGGCGGCAGCCGCCGCAGCGCCTTCGAGGACCTGCCGGACGAGGCCTGGCTGCAGAATTACGAGTTCAACATCCTCGGCACCGTGCGGGCGATCCGCGCGTTGCTGCCGGCGTTGCGGCGGGCGGGGGATGGGCGCGTGGTGCTGCTTGGTGCCGTTTCCGCGCGGCAGCCCACGGCGCATCAGGTGGTCTCCAACGTCCATAAGGCCGGTGTGCTGGCCTTGGCCAAGACGCTGGCGATCGAACTGGCGCCGGATGGAATTGCGGTCAACAGTGTCTCGCCTGGCCGCGCGCTGACGCCGCTCTGGCAGAGCCGGGCCGCGCAGATGGCCCGGGACGAGGGACTGACCGAGGCCGAGGTGCTGTCCCGCGTCGCGGCCGACATCCCCATGGGCCGCCTGGGCAGCGCGGAGGAAGTGGCGGCGATGGTCGCTTTCCTTGCCGCGCCGGTTGCCGCCTATGTCACGGGACAGGCCGTGGCGGTGGATGGCGGGTTGCAGCGGGGCGTCTAGGCGCGGGCATTCAGCGCCAGGGTAGTGAGCTTCGCGATATCCGGACCGGTGGTCCGCACCCCGCCCACCGCGCCGCCGCCGAGCAGCGCGACAAGGCTGGAAAGCTGGCGGAGCTGGGCCGAAGCCGCCCCGGCAAGCTGGACCGCCCCCACGACGTCGGCGAAGAGGGATGTGAGGTCGAGCGCGGCTTTGGCTGTGCCGCCCGTCGCGCGATAGGCCCCGACCGCCGCCGCCAGCCCCTGGCCCGGCAGGCTGGGGCTGGCCGGGTGGACGGTGCTGGTGAGGCTGGGGGCCGAGGATGTTTTGTATACCGCGGCGTCCCGCACGATTCGGTCGAAGCCGCTTTCCGTCGCATCCTCGGTCCGCAGGGCGGCGAGCGCGTTAATGGAGCGCGTGCCCGTGGCGCGGGCCGTGATCTCCATCGCCGGGCTGTCGGTGATGAGGCCGGTGGCGCTGTCCGTGCGGCGCGCCACCACCAGAAGATCCTGCGCGCTGCCCTCCGGCCCGGCCTGGAAGAGCAGCGCGGCGAATTCGGCCCCGGTGAACTCGGTGCGGCCTGTCACCTCCGCCCCGTTCAGCGTCAGCCTGCCGCCCGCGCTGCCCGAGGGATCGTCGCGCATTGCCACGCGATAGGTCATGCCCGCGTCGAAGATGCCGCCCTTCGTGTCGAAGAGTGTGTTCATTGAGAAGAGGTCGCCCGCCGCCGCCGTGAAGTCGCCGGCGGCGGACAGGGCGGGCACTTTCTGGCTGCCCAGCGGCGCATAGACCGAGGCGTCCTGCGCGATCCGCGCGAAGGTATCGTCGGGCGAGGCATCGCGCAGGGCGGGCAGGGCGTTGATGGAGCGCTCGCCGGTGCTGCGGGCCGTGATCTGCACGGCGCGGCTGTCCACCTTCATTCCTGCCGCATCGGTGCTGCGCGCCACCACCAGGATATCCTGCGCGCTTCCCGTGGCGCCCGGGACGAATTGCAGGGAGTTGAACTCGGTGGCGGTGAAGTTGATGCGGCGGGTCGCGTCCTCCCCATCCAGCATCAGCTTCGTGCCCGATGCGGTGTCCTCGTCGCGTAGTGCGACGCGATAGCCGCCTACCGTCACGTTCGCGCCGTAAGGAGAGGTGAAAAGGTCGCGCAGGGCATAGTGGTCGCCGGCCGCAGCGGTGAAATTGCCTGATGTGAAGAGGCTGGGCGCGATCTGGTTGCCGAGCGGGGCGTAGAGCGCGGCCTCGGAGGCGACCGTTATGAAATCGGCGTCGGTGGCGGCCGGGTCGGCCGCCGTGCGAAGCGCCTCTGCGGTGTTGAGCGAGCGCGTGCCGGTCACCTCGGCACGCAGCAGGGCGGGGGTGCTGTCGGCGATCGCGGTCAGCCCGCCTGAGCCGTCGCTCGTACCGCTTCGAGCCACGACCAGGATGTCCTGCGCCCCGCCCGCCGGACCCGCGGCATATTGCAGGGCGAGGAATTCAAGCGGGGTGAAGTCCCTGCGATCCGTCACATCCTCCCCGGCCAGCAGCAGCTTGCCGCCCGAGGGGCCTTCCGGATCGTCGCGCAGCGCCACGCGGTAGAGCGCGGCCTCCGTCGCCCCGCCCGTGGGAAAGAGATCGCGGAG
>DATCMG010000752.1:0-10490 GCA_036563555.1 Roseomonas sp.
GCGTCAACAAGGTGATTATCCTCGGCACGCTGGGGCGAGACCCTGAGGTGCGGAATTTCCAGAACGGCGGCAAGGTGGTGAACCTGCGGGTCGCCACCAGCGAGCGCTACAAGGACCGCGAGGGCAACCAGCAGGAGCGGACCGAGTGGCACTCGGTGGCCATCTTCAACGAGAAGCTGGGCGAGATCGCCGAGCGTTATCTGAAGAAGGGCAACCAGGTCTATCTGGAAGGCCAGCTCGAAACCCGGAAATGGACCACCCAGGAGGGGCAGGAGCGCTACTCCACGGAGATCGTGCTGCGCCAGTTCCGCGGTGAACTCGCCCTGATCGGCGGCCGGAGCCAGGGTGGTGGCGGCGCTGATGAGGGTGCTGGCAGCAGGTATGGCGGCGACCGGGGCGGGGCCTCGGGCGGTGGCTATGGCGGCGCCGGCCGGTCCTCTGGCGGGGGCGGCGCCAGCCGGCCCGCGCGTGGCGGCGGTGGCAGTGGCGGCGGGGGTGGCTGGGATGCGCCCAAGGCCGATCTCGATGACGACATCCCGTTCTGATCGAATTGGACAGCATTAAGTGAGCGAGACGGAAGGCGGCGGCCCCTCGGAAGAGCGGCCGTTCGACGAGACGAGGCCGGTGACCCTCGAGGAGGAGATGCGGCGCTCCTACCTCGATTACGCGATGAGCGTGATCGTGGCGCGCGCGCTGCCGGATGCGCGGGACGGGCTGAAGCCCGTGCATCGCCGCATCCTCTTCGCCATGAACGAGAACGGGTTCACGGCGGACAAGCCTTACAAGAAGTCCGCGCGCGTGGTCGGCGACGTGATGGGTAAGTACCACCCGCATGGCGACAGCGCGATCTATGATGCCATGGTCCGCATGGCGCAGCCCTTCTCCATGCGCGTGCCCCTGATCGACGGCCAGGGCAATTTCGGCAGCATGGACGGTGATCCGGCTGCGGCCATGCGCTACACAGAGGCGCGGCTGGCGAAGTCCGCCGCCGCCCTGCTCGCTGGAATCGACGAGGACACGGTCGACTTCCAGCCGAATTACGACGAAAGCGCGGACGAACCCCGCGTCCTGCCGGCGGCCTATCCGAACCTGCTGGTCAACGGCTCCAACGGCATTGCCGTCGGCATGGCGACGAATATTCCGCCGCATAACCCGGGCGAGGTGATCGACGCGACCCTCGCCATGATCGCCGATCCCGAAGTTTCGATGGAGCGGCTGCTGGAGATCATGCCGGGGCCGGACTTCCCGACGGGCGGGCTGATTCTCGGCCGCGCCGGAATACGCTCGGCTTTCGAAACCGGGCGCGGCTCCATTCCCGTGCGCGCGCGCTGCGAGATCGAGGAGATGCGTGGTGGCCGCCAGGCCATCATCGTCTCCGAAGTGCCGTACCAGGTGAACAAGGCGACGCTGATCGAGCGCATCGCGGAGCTGGCGCGCGCCAAGCAGGTGGAGGGCATCTCCGACCTGCGGGACGAAAGCGACCGCGACGGCATGCGGATCGTGATCGAGGTGAAGAAGGACGCGACGGCGGAGGTGGTGCTGAACCAGCTCTACCGCTTCACGAACCTCCAGACTTCCTTCCCCGTGAACTTCCTGGCGCTGGACGATGGCACGCCCCGGCAGATGGGGCTGCGCGACGCGCTGCAGGTCTTCATCCGCTTCCGCGAGGAGGTGATCAACCGGCGCAGCCGGTTCCGCCTGAACAAGGCGCGGGATCGCGGGCATATCCTGATCGGCCTGGCCATCGCGGTCGCCAATATCGACGAGGTGATCCGCATCATCCGCGCCAGCCCCGACGCCGCCGCGGCGCGCGAGGCGCTGATGGCGACGGATTGGCCAGCCGGAGATATCGGCGCCCTGCTGGCGCTGGTCGATGATGCCGGCAATATCGTGCAGGACGACACGGTGCGTCTGACCGAGGCGCAGGCCCGCGGCATCCTGGAACTGACGCTCCGTCGCCTGACCGGGCTGGAGCGCGAGAAGATTCAGCAGGAGCTGGACGAGATCGCCGCCAGTATCCGCGAGTTGCTGGAGATCCTTTCCTCCCGCCCGCGCCGCCTGGAATTGATGGCCCAGGAACTGGCCGAGGTGCGCGCACAGATCGCCGTGCCGCGCATGACGCAGATCGTGGACGGGCTGGCCGATCAGGACGATGAGAGCCTCATCGAGCCGGGGCTGATGGTCGTGACTCTGACCCGCGACGGCTATGTGAAGCGCACGCCGCTGGAAACCTTCCGTGCCCAGAACCGGGGCGGGCGGGGCCGCAGCGCCGCCGGCACGCGGGAGGACGATGTCGTCATCCGCAGCTTCAACGCGCACACGCACCAGCATGTGCTGTTCTTCACCAGCCGCGGCATCGCCTTCCGCGAGAAGGTCTGGCGCCTGCCGGAAGCGGGCCCCACGGCGCGCGGGCGATCCCTGCGCCAGTTGTTGCAACTGCAGGATGGCGAGACCGTCACGGCCGTACTGCCGCTGCCGCAGGATGAGAGCCTGTGGGAGAACCTGCATCTCGTCTTCGCGACGGAATGCGGCAATGTCCGGCGCAACAAGCTGTCCGACTTCCGCAATGTGCGCGCGGCCGGCCTGATTGCCATGAAGCTGGACGAGGGCGACAGCCTGGTGGGGGTCCAGACCTGCCGGGAGGGCGACGACATCCTGCTGGCGACGCGCCTCGGCCGCGCCATCCGCTTCACCGCGGAGGAAGGGGTGCTGCGCGTCTTCGCCGGGCGTGATTCGACGGGCGTGCGGGGCATCAAGCTGATCGGGAAGGGGGATGCGGTGATCGCACTCTCCGTCCTGCGGAACGTGCCGGCCACACCGGGTGAACGCGCCGCCTACTTGAAATTCGCCTCCGCGAAGCGCCGCGCCCAAGGCGAAGCTTCGGGCGAGGAGACCGCCGACGCTTCCCCGGTGGCCGATGAGGCCGAGGAGGGCGAGGAGGAGGTGGCGCTGTCCGCCGAGCGCGCGGAGGAGATGGAGCGGGCGGAGGAAATCCTGCTCGTCGTCACCGATACGGGCTTCGGCAAGCGCAGCTCCGCCTATGAGTATCGCCGCACCGGACGGGGCGGGCAGGGGATCACCAGCATCCCGCTCGGCAAGGGCAAGGGGCACGCCGTGGTCGCCACCTTCCCGGTCCGGCAGGGCGACGACGTGATGCTGGTGACCGATGGTGGCCGCCTGATCAGGCTTCCGGCCGACCAGGTCCGCATCATGGGCCGCCAGGCTGCCGGCGTGACGCTGTTCCGTCTGGACAAGGACGAGGCGGTGACCTCCTGCTTCCCGGTGGTGGATGACGGGATCGCTGCCGATGCCTGAGCGGGTCGGCGTTTATCCCGGCACCTTCGACCCCGTGACGAACGGGCATCTGGACGTGATCCAGCGGGCCGCGCGCCTGCTGGACCGTCTGGTGATCGGGGTGGCCATGAATGCCGGCAAGGGCCCGATCTTCCCGATCGAGGAGCGGGTCGAGCTGGTCCGGGCCGAGACGGGCGCCATTGCCACCTCGACCGGCACCGCCATCGAGGTGGTGGCCTTCGAGGGGCTGCTGGTTACCCTGGCCCGCGAGCATGATGCCGGGATGATCGTGCGCGGCCTCCGTGCCGTTTCGGACTTCGACTATGAGGTCCAGATGGCCGGAATGAACCGCCGACTGGACCAGGGGGTTGAGACGATCTTCCTCATGGCCAGCGAGACCAACCAGTTCATTTCCTCGCGCTTTGTGAAGGAGATCGCGCGGCTGGGGGGAGACATTTCCAGCTTCGTGCCCCAATTGACGCTCGAGCGCACGCTCGCCCGCGTCCGCCCCGGCGCCTGACCGGCGGCGGTTCACGCCACAAGAACCGGGAGTCACACGCCATGCGGCGCCGGACCCTTCTTTCCACATCGATCGCGACCGCCACGGGAGTCATGATGAGCGACGCCACCACCAATGAGGCCGAGGCCCAGGCCAACCCCGAGAACACCCTCCATCTCGACCTCAAGGACGGGCGGGTGACCATCGAGTTGCGCCCCGACCTCGCGCCCAAGCATGTGGAGCGGATCAAGGCGCTCGCCACCCAGGGCTTCTATGACAACACGCCCTTCCACCGCGTGATCGAGGGCTTCATGGCCCAGGGCGGTGACCCGACCGGCACCGGGACGGGCGGCAGCCAGCTTCCTGATCTGCCCGCCGAGTTCACGCCCCCCGCCAAGGCGCGCTTCCTGCGCGGCACCTGCGGCATGGCCCGTACCCAGAACCCGAACAGCGCGAACAGCCAGTTCTTCATCATGTTCGGGCCCTATCCGAGCCTGGACGGCCAGTACACGATCTGGGGCCGCGTGGTGTCCGGCATGGAGCATGTGGACAAGATCAAGCGCGGCGCCGGCGGTTCCGGCATGGTCCAGAATCCGGATCGCATCGTGAAGATGCGCCCCGCCACGGCTGCCTGATCTTCTGTCTTGACGTTCGGGGCCCGGCCTCCCATTGGTCGGGCCCCCAGGTTGTTTCCTGGCCGCGCCTGTAGCTCAGTCGGTAGAGCACGAGACTTTTAATCTTGGGGTCCTGGGTTCGAGCCCCAGCGGGCGCACCAAGCTTTACCGGGCTTTCTGCACAATTCGGCTCAGATTTGCCCGGATATGCGGGCTGATATCTCTCCTGAAGGATCGGCCGCCCAGGCGCGGCAGTCCATCAGGTGTGCGCTCCTCTCCTCGCACCCGGGCATGGACTGCATCCGCTCCAAGTTGGAGGATCTGGCCATGGATCAGATCGAAGGCACCTCGGGGGCCTGACGCCTCATACGCAAGCCAGAAAGCATCACCGGGCCTGATTCAGGAGGAGCATCATGCGTCGGATCGCTATTGCTCTCCAACTTGCCGCGTTCAGCCTTCTGTCCGGGCTTGCTCATGCCCAGAACCCGCCAGCATCCCAGATTGCGGTGCAAACAGCCGTGACCGAGGCGCGGCGTGCATTTGATATGGCCCCCAACGACATGGCTCGGGGAGCAACCCGGCGGGCTCGCGCGCGTGCCCTCTGCGCGGCACTTCCGACGAAGACGGCATCCAATTGGATTGGCGAAGTGGCTTTGCTGTCTTCGACACCGAACGGGAAGGGCGTGCTTTACATGAGGATCGGCGATGACATCTCGCTCAACACAGATAACAGCAATATTTCGGAAGGACCTAACCGAACCCTCATCGACCCGGGCAGCAGCCTGTTCGACGTCATCTCCCGTCTAACAGTTGGTCAGAAGGTTCGATTCAGCGGCAATTTTCTTCCGGGGCGCGACGACTGTTTCAGGGAGTCCAGCCTGACCCAGAGGAGCGCGATGGTGCACCCGGATTTTATCTTCCGGTTCACCGCCATCACGCCGCTGTCCTAATCCTTGTTCCTCCGGCGAAGTTCTCCCTGCCGGTAGGAGCGGCCGGGCGGAGCGCTCCAACACCCGGCCCGGCCTGACCGCCTCCCCGAAGTAAGGAGCAGCGGGGCGCGCGGCTGCCCGGTTTCTAGTCGTTGCAAATCCGTGAGTGAAGCCTGCTGGGTAGCGTTGGCAGATCCGTGGATCAGGTAGGGAACATCAGGCGGCTGGGGTGTACCGGTCATCCACCCTCCGCGTATGAAGCCTCCGCTATGAAGATCGTTCGTACCCTACAGGATTTGAGAGACGCCACGGAGGCGCTGTGCGCCGGCGGGCGCCGCATCGGCCTCGTGCCCACCATGGGGGCGTTGCACCGCGGGCATCTCTCGCTGGTGGAGGAGGCGCGGCGGCACGCCGATGCCGTGGCCGTTTCCATCTTCGTCAATCCGCTGCAATTCGGCCCTGACGAAGACCTGTCCCGCTACCCCCGCGACGAGGCGGGCGACCTGGAGAAGCTGCGCGGCGCCGGCTGCGACCTGGCCTGGCTGCCACCCGTGGAGGCCATGTACCCGCCCGGCGCTGCCACGGTCATAGAGGTGAACGGCCCCTCCGAAGGCTTCGAGGGCGCCGCCCGCCCCGGTCATTTTCGTGGCGTCGCGACGGTTTGCTCCAAGCTCTTCAACCAGACATCGGCCGGTGTAGCGGTGTTCGGCGAAAAGGATTGGCAGCAGTTGCAGGTGGTCCGCCGCATGGTGGCGGATCTGGACATGCGCGTGCGCATCATCGGCCACCCCACGGTGCGGGAGCCGGACGGGCTCGCCTTCTCCTCCCGCAATCAACGCCTCTCCTTGGCGGAACGTGCTCTGGCACCGGCTCTGGCACGGCGGATGAAGGAAGCGACCGCCGCCATGGCCGGGGGTAGGGCGCCGGGGGGAGTACTGGCCGCCACCATGGAAGCCCTGCGGACGGACGGCTTCGCACCGGACTATCTTGCCCTGGTAGAACCCGCGACCCTACGGCCCTGGCCCGAGGGGCGTGGCGGGGAGGCAAGGCTACTGGCCGCTGCCCGGCTGGGTAATGTGCGCCTCCTCGACAACATGGCTGCGCGGCTACCTGGCTGAACGAGGCGGTCCCACGATCACTTCCCCAGCGTCATCCAACTCACCGCCGGACTCCGCTGGATAAGGTTTCCCCGCATGCCCTGGGCGGCACCAGCCCTGCGGATGCGTATGCCGCCCCGTCTCCGTTTTCCGGCACGAAGATCACACGAGCCTTTCCCAACCGGCAACCAGGATCTCCGCAGTGCGCAGGTTCAGCGCCAGCGGCACGTCATGCACCACGGCCGCACGCATCAGTGCGCGCACGTCTGGCTCATGCGGCTGTGCCCAGAGTGGATCGGTGAGGAAGACGATCGCGTCCACCCGCCCCTCCGCGACGCGGGCGCCGATCTGCAAGTCACCGCCCTGTGGGCCGCTGAGCAGGCACTCGACCTCAAGCTCCGGTACCGCGTTCTTGAGCCGCCGTCCCGTGGTGCCGGTGGCAACAATGCGATGGCTGGAAAGCACGGTGCGGTGCCGCTCCGCCCAGGCGATCAGAGTATCCTTGCGTGCGTCATGGGCGATGAGTGCGATGGTCAGCAGGGTCATGTCCGCTCCTTGCGAAGGCGCATACCGGCCCGCCACCGTTGCGCGAGATGGACTCGACGCGGGCGGCGAGGGACGACGCAGACCTGGGTGCTCAATGGCGCGATCAGCCGCCTCCGGACGGAGGTGGCTTTTCTCAAAACCGGGGAGGTGCGACCGAACCCTCCTCGCGGGTACGCCGCGTGATGGCCGTGGAGAGCTCCAAGGCCGTCTCGGTGAAGCTTGCCGCCCAGCCAGGGTCGATGGGCCGCACGTCTTCACTGAAGAACTCGTTCGGGTCGAGCGACAGCCGCGTCAGCACCTTCTCCCTCGCCCCGGGCAGCGTGGCGAGCGCCGTTGTCAGCGCGATCCGCAGAACGTCCAGCTCCATCGTGAGACGGTCTTCCCGTTGCAGACTCATGCGTTGAGCCTCCGTGAGCGTGGCCACTGCGCGGGTGAGCTCGGCGAGCACATCGGACATTGCTTCCTCCACGGGGTGCTTGGCAGCTCCCATGCTGAAGCTCCCGGGTGGGAGCGGCAACGCCCTACTTCCCGAGCCGAGAACTCAGAGTGCCCTGCCACCCCAGGCTCAGCTCCTGCCCAGCTTCTTCTGCAGCCGCACCCCGCCCGTCCACCATCCTACGGAAGCGGGTGGGTGATGCCGGGCTAGGTGCGGGGGTGGGCTGGCGGACCCCCCGCGAGGTCGTCCAGCGTGCCGAGAAGCGGCGAGCGCCTGACGTTGTTGCAGACCGGCGTGCGGCCATACCGTTCCAGCTCCGCCTGCGCTGCCGCGGCCGCTGCGGCTATTGCTCCCTGGCCGCTCGCAATCGCCACTTCAGCCAGGATCGTATCTCCACTGGCCTGGCGCCTCGCCCGACGCTCCGCATTGGTCAGGAGCGCCTCGATTGCCGTTCGTCTCCAGGAGGTCGGCCGGAAGCCGCAATCCGCAGCGAGCTCGGCGACGCGGGTCAGGGCGACATGCGCCGGCACGTCGGCGCGGGTCAGATCCGCCAACTGTTCGACCGCAGCCACGTAGTGGTCCGGCAGGGGCGGTGCCGGCGTGAATGTGGTGGCCGTCGGCATCTTGACCTCGGGCGCCTGGGGCTGCCCGCATCCCAGCACGACCACCGCCAGCCCCGGCATCAGCACGCGCATCCAACGGGTGGCCTTGCCTAGCCGCCCGTCCCTGATGACCCGAAAGACATTGAAGCCGCCTCTGTAAACTCGAGCCCTGTCCGCGTGCCTCTTATCCAGCGGCGCCGGGCGGAGTACGCTCCTCCGTTCCCGATCCTCAGGGTCACGAGTTCCGGGAGCGGGACGGGGATGGCAAAATCCACCTGCGCTCCCCCTTCGGACAGGTCCACGACGACACAGTCGAATGTGGAGGCCCCAATGGAAATCTGGGCGTTCAGGAGAACCGGATACCGGGGCCAGCGTCGCTTCTCCTGGTGAACCGGGGGTTTTTCCCGGGCCAAACCCCCGTCTGTCAACTTTACTCGCGTCTCGTGCCTGGTGATCTCAGCGTCGAACAGCGCGGCCAGGCGGGCTCGGAGTGCAATCGCCTCCAGGGTATTTCCTAGGACCGGCGCCTCGGCGAGAATCGTCTCAAGCTGCCAGCGCAGGGCCTGGAGCATTTGATTCTGGTCCTGACCGGCTTCCCTGCGCCTGAGCACCGTGTCGAACGCGACAGCAACTGCTTGCTCCAGACCGCTACCGACAGGTGGGGGCAATTGATCTTGCATAAGCCGCTGATCTCCCCTCACACCCTGCGCCCAGGCGGGGCGCCATTACCTTGCCGGGATTCTTTACGCGAAAAATCACCTAAGTTATCAACCATAAGTCATGTAACTGAAATTTTCATATCGAATTACGTTATGTTCATACATCCTATGCGTGCATTCCTGGAGAACTCAGTCTTGCAGCGAGGGAGAGGGTGATGAACCGGCACTTCGAACAGGAGGAAGCGCCGAAGGCTGGTACAGGGAACAGCGATCTGATGCGCACCATTCGCTCCACGAGAGACTTGGCCGAGTATGCGCGGACGCAGCGTTTTCCCGGCGCTGATGAACTGCTCACAGCGGTCGTAGCCGCCCTCCTCGCGTCCAGTCCAGAGCGCCTGCACCAAGAGCTCATCGCCGCTGAGGATCGCGCCATTGCTGCCATGCGGCTCATGTGGGAGCCAACGGAACCCGAAGAATGAGTGCCCGGGCCGCTCCTCCTACACCAAAAAACGGCAGCACCCGAAGGCACTGCCGTTTCCCGAGGGGTCGAACAAGATGCAACGGAGGGGGCGTTCGGGGGAGAACACGCTGCATCTCTACAACCTGAAAGGGGTCTTACACGCGTCACGTTCATTTCGAAAATCAACAAAATGCGATTTCGATACGGATGTGGGATTCGGACCTGGGCTTGAGGAAATTTGCCTGGTGCACCGCATGCGAAGAGGGCCATCGGCATTGCCGGTGGCCCCCTCAGTTACGCTCGGATGCGTGAGCCGTACCGGCCCCACGCTTCAGTGATCAGCTGTGCTGGCCGCCATTGCCCGTGGCGCCAGACCGAAGAAGAAAGTTCTGGGCCGCGTCATTGCCGGCGAGCGGCGTGCGGGCATCGGTCTGCGACCAAGCCTGCGATGCGGTCGGGCCCGCGATGTAGGTGCCCTCGGCGAAGGCGCTGCCGGCGAGAATTGGGCTCATCAGGGCGGCGGCGAGGCCAAGGGTCCGAAGGGCCTTGGTCAGGTTGAAGGAAGACATGGCTCATATCCTGGGTGGATGGCGGCGGCACAATGTCGTCGTCTCTTGAAGAACTATATGGGCCCAATTCCTGGCTTAATCGACTTGAGGGCACGGATAGCATCTATTTATCCGGTGAATGAGGATCCAGGCAGTTCAGGCATCACGATACAGTTCGTGGCGGGCAGCCCTCCGTCTCGACCGTGGTGGGCTGAGCATGCGCCAATGCTGCCAACCTCGCCTCTCATCTGCAGCCGTCAGCTTTGGCGTGCGCGCTGAAGAGGTCGTTCCAGACAGAGCGAGCCTCAATTACGATCCCGGTGGCTATCGGCACGAGGTCAACGAAGGCGGGGAACGCTCGAAACGCGCCGGCATGTGAGAGGGATTCAGGCATGCGGGGCACGTCACGCGGCCACATCATTGCCTGGCAGGGTGGCAGCCTCTGGATTGGCGAATTCAACATGGTGACCGGCCTTCACGCGCATCATGCCATCCAGGTGACGCTTGCTCTCGAGGAACACTTCCATCTTCGCGACGCGTCCACCGAGAGCTTCGGAGACGAACTGACCACCGCCATCCTGGCAGCCAACCGACCGCACGCGCTTTCCGCCACCGCCACGGTGGCACTGATCTTCCTTGAGCCGGAATCGACGACGGGACGAGTGGTGTCGGATTTGTACTGCAGGGCCAGCACCGTCTCTCCAATTCCACTCGAGGTCCTGGGCGATGCGCCGGTTCTGCTGCTCCAGGCGTTTCGCAGAGCTGGTGGCAAGAAGCGAATGGCCGACATAGCTCGCCAGTTTATC
>DATCMG010000756.1:0-4145 GCA_036563555.1 Roseomonas sp.
ATCCGCGACCGGGGGCCCGGCGTGCCGCTCCTAGTGGTCGGGCACAGCATTGGTGGCTTCCTGCCAGGCTACGCCGAGAGCGCGCCGGCGATCGTGCGGATTCTCTCGGTCGGGGCGCAATACGCCTACTGGCGGGACTACGCGGCCCGGCACCGGGCGATGCTGCTGGCGAAGTGGCACCTCGCCATGCCCCTCCTCACGGCGGCCTGCGGCTATTTTCCGGGGCGGCGCCTGGGATGGCTGGAGGACCTGCCCTCCGGCGTGGCCCACGAGTGGAGCTTTCGCCGCTCCAGGCTGGAGTGGAGCCATGACGTGGCCGAGCGGTCCACAATCCTGGCCCGCTTCGCGGCTGTCACCGCGCCGATCCTCGCCGTGGCTGCTGCGGATGATGAGTATGCGACGCCGGCGGCTGTCGAGCGTGGGCTCTCCTATTACCGTAACGCGCCTCGAAGCCGGGTCGTGCTGAAGCCCGACGATCTTGGTGTTGAAGCGATCGGGCACTTCAGCCTCTTCCACGCTCGGCATGAAGGCGGCTTCTGGAAGGCCACGCTTCGATGGCTGATCGATGGCATCAATCCCTGGGAAGGTGGAGTGAATGCCTCCTCGGCCCTGTCCGCGGCTTTGATGCTGCCGGGCGCCGCGCTGCCGATGCCATCAAGGGACGGGCGGCCCGCCGCGCGACCGGGGCGAAGCGCCACCACGCGATGACGCATCCTCTGGGCCATGGCGGTGCGGGTACTGGAGGGGGCGGGGTGCCCCGGTAAGAGGCCTTCGTCGGTATTGAGGCAATAGGGGTGGGGCAGCCGGCGCGGCCGGGTGTGGCCGAGAGCGGCACCTCCGCTCTTGATCAACCGGCATCAGAAAGCCGCTAACAGGACGGTCGCTTTCCAACTTCGTCAGGACATCACCTTGCAGCGCTGGCCGTAGCTTTACTCGTCATCTCCGGCGACCTTGCGAGATGGTCCGCGAGCTTCCTCGCGTGGGGCGACAGTGCGTCGAGGCGGCGGACGATAACCTTCAGCTGTCGATTGATAAGCCCCCATTGGGTGGTCCGCGGCGAATGTTAGTTCAGCGTTGGTCTGGTCCGCACCCCAACTCTGGTCCGGAGCCTAGGCAAGTTCTCGAGCTGGTTGAGCCTGGTCGGCAAAGGCCCTGGAGGTCAAGTTCCCCAGGGCTGAGTGGGGTCTCTCCTCGTTGTAGTGGCACCTCCACTCCTCGATGCGCTCCCTGGCATCGGGGTCCAGTTCACGGCGTTCATCGGGCAGCCCCGGTGGCTATAAGGTTTGCCGATCTCAGGAAATTACCTTGGAAAACAGTGGGAGCCGTGCTAGCCGTTTGCCTGCGCAGCACGTTGTTTTTGTTGCTTTGTTGGATCCGTATCGGGTCCGCCATGTTTCGGCTATTTGAGCCATTACTCCGCACGGGGCGGAACGTCGCCAGGTCTCTTCAGCGGGGATGATCCTCCACCTGTAATTTTCCCCCACGACCTCGACAGAGGCTGGCTCGGCTGAGTTCACGACGGCCTCGCAGATCGGCTGAACCCATGGGAGAGTTCAAATCCGCACCCGGGCGAAAGGCCGCAGAGAGCAAGAAGCCGCCCGGCGGGGTATAGTTTGCCCATGACGGAATCAACCGAAATGGCCGGCGCTATCGCAGCCGCCCAAGCTGCCTTCGAGGCCGATGAGGTGGTGCGGGATCTTCCCCCCGGCACAGCCGAGCGCCGGGAACGGATGAGACAGATCATCCAGGTCATTGCGTCATCCTGGGGCGTGGAGCGTATGGAGCTCACCATGGCGCTTACGCAGCGATCGGTCCGCAGCGGCTGAGGCAAAGCCGCGGGCGTCCTTTCGAAGCGCAAAACGCTTCCCCTTCCACGAAGTCACTTTCCTGTCCGTCAGGCAGCCTTGCCCTGCCGCCGGCCGGATCCCCGTGTTGTTTTACCATGGGGCGGTGTCTAGGCTTCGTACCTGGAACGGCGCGGAAAGCGCTGCGGAGGAGACAACGATGTCCCAGTTTCGGTCACAGACCGCGCTTGCCGGCATTCTGAGCCTCGCGCTCGGCTTGCCTGCCCTGGCGCAACAACCCGCCGCACCGCCCTCCTGGGCGCAGGGGCGCCCGGCGGATCAGGCCAACAGCTCCCTCGCGCCTCATGCCCCGCGCCTGACCGCGACGCCGGTGGAGCGCATCCCGACCGACGCTATCCGCCTGCCGGAAGGCTTCCGCGCGGAGCTCTGGGCTTCCGGCATGCCCGGTGCGCGCATGATGACGAGGGGCGAGGACGGCACGGTCTATGTCGGTACGCGCACGATCGGCCGCATCTATGCGGTGAAGGATGAGGGCGGCACCCGCACGTCGCGCGTGCTGGCGCAGCGGCTGGACCAGCCGAATGGCGTGGCGGTGCGGGATGGCGCGCTCTACGTCGTCGCCATCAACAAGGTGCTGCGCTACGACAACATCGCGCAGAACCCGAATGCCGAGCCGGTCGATCTGACCCAGGCCTTCGCCCTGCCGACCGAGGCGCATCACGGTTGGAAGTTCCTGGCCTTCGGGCCGGACGGCAAGCTCTACATGAATATCGGCGCCCCCTGTAACGTCTGCGACATCGACGAAAACCGTCACGCGCTGGTTGTCCGCTACAACCCCGATGGATCGGGGCGCGAGGTTGTCGGGCGCGGCGTGCGCAACTCTGTGGGCTTTGACTGGCGACCGGGCAGCAACGTGCTTTACGCCAGCAACAACGCGCGGGACTGGGCCGGCAATGACAGCCCGCAGGATACCCTCCATCGTCTGGACAAGATGGGCGAGCATCACGGCTTCCCGTTCTGCTCGGGCGAAGCCTGGCAGGATCCCGGCCATAGCGGCCGGCGCTGCACCGAATTCCCCGCTCCCGTCGCGATGCTCGGGCCCCATACCGCGCCGCTCGGGATGCGGTTCTACACGGGCACCATGTTCCCCGAGGCCTATCGCGGCCGCGCCTTCGTCGCGCGTCACGGCTCCTGGAACCGCGATGCCAAGAGCGGCTTCGATGTGGTCACTGTGACCCTGAACGAGGATGGATCGCGCGGGACGGTGGAGCCCTTCATGACCGGGCTGCTCGACACCGGCGACAACAGCTTCAAGGGGCGCCCGACCGATGTGCTGGTGATGCCGGACGGCGCTCTGCTGGTGTCCGACGAGCATAACGGTGCGATCTACCGCATCTCCTACAGGCGGTGAGGGGGTTGGTGCGGGGTCTTGTCCTCCTGGGGCTGGCGCTGTCGGCGCTGGCCCTTCCACCCCGTGCCGCCAGTGCCCAGGACACGCCCGCCACGCGCGGTGCCGCCCTGGTGGAAGAGCGGAATTGCGGTGCCTGCCATGGCGAGCGCGGCGTCTCCGAGACGCCGGAAATTCCCTCCCTGGCCGGGCAGCAGCGCGAGTTCATCGCGCTGCAACTCGTGCTGTTCCGGGAAGGGCTCCGCGACGTACCGGCCATGGTCGCGCCGTCCGAGGGACTGACGGACGAGCAGGTGGAGGAACTCGGCGCCTATTTCGCGTCGCTGGACCACGCGCCGCCACCCGACCGCGCCGAGCGGAACATGGACGCCTACAAGAAGGGTCAGGCGCTTTCGGATCGGCTGCGCTGCGGCGTGTGCCACCTTCCCGGTCTGGTCGGGCAGAATCAGGTGCCGCACATCGCCGGCCAGCGCGAGGACTTCCTGGCCGCGACGCTGCGCGCCTATCGCGATGACCAGCGGCGGGGGACGGACACGCAGATGAACGGCGTGGTGCAGGGGCTCAGCGACGCGGAGATCGACGCGATCGCGCATTATGTGTCACAGCGTTAAGGGGGCGCCCGCTTAGGTCGCCTCGCCTTCCGCCGCCACGGCGGCGCGCCCCATCTCGCGATAGGTGAACGCTGCCCCTGCCGCCTCCGCCTCCCGCACCGCCAGGTCCAGCAGGTGATGGTGGGGCGATAGGGCGCAAGCCGGATCGGTATTGGCAGCGTCGCCGGTCAGGGCGAAGGCCTGGCAGCGGCAGCCGCCCCAGTCCTGCTCCCGCCGGTCGCAGCCGCGGCAGGGCTCGGGCATCCAGCCCGTGCCGCGGAATCGCCGAAAAGCCTCGGAACTGGCCCAGATCTCGGCCAGCGAGGCTTCGCGAATATTGGG
>DATCMG010000758.1:0-2830 GCA_036563555.1 Roseomonas sp.
CCGGCCACGATCATCACGTCCGACTGCCGCGGCGACCCGCGCGGGATCACCCCGAATCGGTCGAGGTCGTAGCGCGCCATATAGGCATGGATCATCGGCACGGCGCAGCAGGCCAGGCCGAAAGTCATCGGCCAGAGGCTGCCCGTGCGGGCCCAGTTCACCACCTTGTCCAGGTTGGCGACGACGAAGCCCTTTTCCTCGATCTCGCCCGTCACGCCGCGCAGGACTGCATCCTGCTCGGGCCCCGGGGGAAGGCCTTGGCCATTCCAGGCCACCTGTTCGGTGTTGACGCCGCTCATCGCATCGTCCTCCGCGCGTCACCGCGCGTCATCTTCCTGCGGGCCACCCGGCCCGTCTCGCCGCGCTGTGCCGCGCGGCTCATTCCCAGTCCAGCGCGCCCTTGCGCCACTCATACACGAAGCCGACCGTCAGCAGCCCCAGGAAGCCCATCATCGAGAGGAAGCCCAGCCAGCCGATCCCGCCCAAAGCAACTGCCCAGGGAAAGAGGAAGGCCACCTCCAGGTCGAAGATGATGAACAAGATCGCAACGAGGTAGAATCGCACGTCGAAGCGATGCCGCGTGTCCTCGAAGGGCTCGAAGCCGCACTCATAGGTCGAAAGCTTCTCCGCATCCGGCTTCTGCCGCGCAGCCAGCACGGAACCGCCCACCATGGCGATGCTGATCGCAGCGGCGATACCCAGGAAAACCAGGATCGGAAAGTAGTTGGCCAGCAGCGGCTGGGTCATCTTGCCCCTCGGAGCTTCGGGGCATCCCGGGCCTTGCGCGACCGCCGGATGCGCCCATTGGCGCTGAGGCAATGCCGCAGCGCAACGCGGAGCTACATATAGGCGAGGATGAGCGCCGACCATAGGGGCGGCACCTCATCCCGGCACAATGAATGCAGCGTAATCAATGCTTGCGAGCCATTCGCAAGACGCTCGCATCCAGCGGAACGCAAGCATGGCACAGCCCTGAAACGCAAAACGCCGCCCCGAGGGGCGGCGTCTTGATTGCGTCGCGTGGCGCGAGTGACGGGGCTCGAACCCGCGACCTCCGGCGTGACAGGCCGGCGCTCTAACCAACTGAGCTACACCCGCTCGCGTCGTGGGGGCCGTTTATGGCCTGCAGCAGAACATGTCAACCCGGTGGGACATGGGCGCTGAGGGATTCGAACCCCCGACATCCTCGGTGTAAACGAGGCGCTCTACCGCTGAGCTAAGCGCCCATCCGCTGCCGCCCCGTACCGGGCGCAGGAACAGTACCACAGGCCACGCTTGCGCGCGGCACCAGAGTTGAAGCGTAACGTGGCGCAGACGGCAATCCCACCCCCTCCCGGCCGCGAATCCGGCCTACCCCCGCATCCAACTGCGACAAAAACGGGGCGCCGGCATCATGCCGGCGCCCCGCGACTCCACCCGGCCTTGCGGCCCGGATCAGTGCGGCAGGCTGGCCCCGGCCGGATCGCCCGCCGCCGGCTTGGCCGGCGTGACCTCCTCCGGCTCGATCCAGTCGATCGGCTCCGGCCGGCGCACCAGGGCCTGCGCGATCACCTCGTCCACATGAGAGACGGGAATGACCTTCAGGGCCTTGGTCACGCTATCCGGGATATCCACCAGGTCCTTCTCGTTCTCCTTCGGGATGAAGACCGTGCCGACGCCGGCCCGCATGGCCGCCAGCAGCTTCTCCTTCAGCCCGCCGATCGGCAGCACCCGGCCCCGCAGCGTGATCTCGCCGGTCATCGCCACATCCTTGCGGACAGGGATGCCCGTCAGGATCGAGACGATGCTCGTCGCCATGGCGATACCGGCCGAAGGTCCGTCCTTCGGAGTCGCGCCCTCGGGAACATGGACATGGATGTCCCGCTTTTCGAAGACGGTCGGCTTGATGCCGAAGGTCGTCGCACGGCTGCGGACATAGGACACCGCTGCCGACACGCTCTCCTGCATGACGTCGCCAAGCTTGCCGGTGTGCTTCACAGCGCCCTTGCCGGGCAGCAGCACCGCCTCGATCGTCAGGATCTCACCGCCCACCTCGGTCCAGGCAAGGCCAGTGACGGCACCCACCATATCCTCGGCCTCGGCCTCGCCGTAGCGGAACTTCCGCACGCCGGCATACTTGCCGAGGTTCTCAGCAGTGATCTCGACCTTCGTCGCCTTGCCCGAAACGATCTCACGAACCGCCTTGCGGGCCAGGCCGCCGATCTCGCGCTCCAGGTTCCGGACGCCGGCCTCGCGCGTGTAATAGCGCACGAGATCGCGGATCGCGTCGTCCGACACGCTCCACTCAGCCGGCTTCAGCCCGTTCGCCTCGGTAACCTTGGCGACCAGGTGGCGGCGGGAGATGCCGATCTTCTCATCCTCGGTGTAGCCGGGGATGCGGATGATCTCCATGCGGTCCAGCAACGGCTGGGGCATCTTCAGCGAGTTGGCGGTCGTGATGAACATCACGTCCGACAGATCGTAATCGACCTCCAGGTAGTGGTCGTTGAAGGTCCCGTTCTGCTCGGGGTCCAGCACCTCCAGCAGGGCCGAGGACGGATCCCCGCGCCAGTCGGCGCCGAGCTTGTCGATCTCATCTAGCAGGAAGAGCGGGTTGGACGTCTTCGCCTTCTTCATGCCCTGGATGACCTTGCCGGGCATGGAGCCGATATAGGTCCGCCGGTGGCCGCGCACCTCCGCCTCGTCCCGCACGCCGCCCAGCGACATGCGAACGAAGTTGCGGTTCACCGCCTTGGCGATCGACTTGCCGAGCGAAGTCTTGCCCACGCCGGGCGGGCCGACGAGGCACAGGATCGGGCCACGAATCTTCTGGCTGCGCGATTGCACCGCC
>DATCMG010000763.1:0-3830 GCA_036563555.1 Roseomonas sp.
CGCGCGCAGTGCGAAGCCAACCCGGCTGGAGCGCAGAGAGATCGACGCGGCCCTGCTGGCGCTCCAGGAACTCGACCTCGTCCACCACCCGCAGGCCGGCCTTCTGTAGCTGGCTGCGGAGCGGATCGGTCGGGGAGGTGCCGCCAGCCGCGACGACAAGGCTGATCCGCTGCTCGCGCAAAGCGGAGGATGAAAAGTTTGCCTCCTCGAAGCCGCCCTCCGCGCGGAGATGGACGGCGACCCGGTAGGGCTCGGCCAGCTTCTGCGCGGGCCCATCCGCGGCGACCGGGGTCGCTAGGAAATCGGGCAGGCCGAGCACCGCGATGGGTTGGCTGAAGACGCGTGTCCAGTTGATGCAGAAGAAGACGAGCCGCGTCAGCACCGCGGCCCCGATCCCGGCGGCGACGAGCAGCAGGGCGACGGAAAGCGTGTCCTGCCCGGCTACCGAGGCATCGACGCCGGTCAGCACCACCGCGGCCGCCGCCAGCGGCAGCAGGAGAACGGCGCTGAGGAGCGCGCCCAGCGAGAGCTGCCGCGCGTGCCGCCAGGCCGTCGGGTTGTGCAGCCCCGTCGCGGCGGCCGTGACGCCGGTCGCCAGCGCCAGCAAGGCCGCCAATATGACTTCTCTCCCCGCCGAGGCGCCATTCGGCAGCACATCCGAGGTGAGCAGCAGGAACACGGCGGCGAAGCAGAAGGCCGCCTCGGTGAGGTAGAGAAACAGGCTCTCTGACCGCACACTGTGTCCGAACAGATTTGTCATCGCCTGCGCCTCAATTCGGCCGAGCCGATGCCGTAACCCGGCGGGTGCCGGCCTACGGAGGGGCAAGGCTGCTGACATCGCAGCCTCCCCACGATGAATATCCCGGCCGCGCGCATGAGGCCGCCCAAGTCCTTGGTCAGCCGTTATGTCGCGACTGGCCTGTTGCCCAGCGGTGAGTTTCATGAGCCCGAGGTATACCCAATGATCGACGTGTGGGATTCCTAGAGCGTTCATTTTGTTGAGACACAACATAGGTTGTGAGTAAAATTGATTTGATCGCTGGTGCCGTAAAGAACGTCGACAGACTGAGCGAGAGTGTAAAGTCTGGGCTGTCAGAAACGTGATACACGCTTGAAAACATATGTTAGGCCCCCGCTGCCGGACACGTTCCACAAAGCGTTCGCGGCGTGCTCGCACTGCGCCTTGCTGTTCGTTTGGTGAGGATGGGCGAGTTTTTGATATTTCCAGTCCTGCGGTCGCTGCCGGGACGTTGTGGAGTGAGGACAAAAATGGGCCAAGGCCACTGGCGGACACTATCCGGCGTGCTCGTGGCAGCCAGTCTGCTTGGCGGGTGCAGCCAGGTTGCGGCACCGCCAGCGCGGGTTACGGCGGACGCGACTGCGCCTGACTACCTGATCGGGCCGGGCGATGTGCTGAGCGTCTTTGTTTATAGGGCGCCGGAATTGAGCGCCGCAGACCTGCCGGTCCGTCCCGACGGACGCCTCTCCCTTCCGCTCGTACCGGATCTCGAGGCGGCTGGACAGACCCCGACGCAGCTTGGCCGCACGATCGAAGAACGTCTCAAGAGGTATGTGCGCGAACCGACCGTCACGGTAATGGTGCGGAGCTTCGTCGGCCCGGCCGATCGTCAGATTCGCGTGATCGGCGAGGCGGCGCAGCCCCTGGCTCTTCCGTACCGCGAAGGAATGAGCGTGCTTGACGCGATGATCGCCGCGCGCGGCCTCACGCGCTTCGCCGCCGGCAACCGCGCCCGGATCATGCGCGCGGGTCAAGGGACGCAACACACCACAATTCCCGTACGCCTGACCGACCTGCTGAATGAAGGCGACATAACGCAGGACGTGCCGCTCCGGCCGGGTGACACCCTCGTGATCCCCATGAGCTTCTTCTAGGATCGTCCGCCCTTGCAGATCCTCTCCCAGTTGCGGCGGCATGCCGCCGCCGCCTGGCGCCACCGCTGGAAGGCGCTGGCGCTCGCATGGCTCATTTGCGGGGTCGGCTGGGCGGCGGTCTATGCCATCCCCAACGGCTATCGCGCCAGCGCGCGCGTCTATGCCGATGCCGATGCCGTCCTCGCCACTCTGCTGCGCGGCATCGCCGTCGAGAATTCGCCGGGCCAGCAGGTGGAGCTGCTCCAGCGCACGCTGCTGAGCCGCCCGAACCTCGCGCAGGTGGTCGCGCGCACGGATCTCGACATGCGCGTCAACAGCGTGTCCTCACGGGAGGCCCTGCTGGATCGCCTGGGAAAGGAGATCCGGTTGCAGCCGCAGACGCGCAACCTCTTTACGGTGGATTACACCGATCCTGATCCCCGCGTGGCGCGGGACGTGGTCCAATCGGTGCTCAACCTGTTCACCGAGGCGGTGGCGGGCACCGATCGTCAGCAAATGGAGAACGCCCAAAGCTTCCTGCTTCAGCAGATCGGCGCCTATGAGGTGCGGCTGCGCGAGGCGGAGCGGCGGCGCGCGGAGTTCCAGGCCCGCTACATCGACCTTCTTCCCTCGGACGCCAATGGCGGCGTTTCCCGGCTTGAGGGCGCGCGTTCTCATGTGAACCGCCTGCGGGGTCAGCTTGAGGATGCGAGGACGCGCGTCAACCTCACCCGCCAGCAGCTTGATGCCGCGCCGGCCATGATCGTGGCGGGCACCGAGGGTGGTGGCCCCGGCGGCAATGCCCTCGCGGCAGAAGCCGAGCGCACCCTGCGCGAGCTGCGGCTTCGCTACACCGAGGAGCATCCGGATGTGATCTCCGCGCGCGCCGCCCTGGCGGCGGCACGCTCCAGCGGTGGCACATCGGCGGCACCTGCCCGCAACGTGATGCGCCCCAACCCGCTGCATGAGCAGCTTCGTATCCGCATGGTGGATGCGGAAACCGAGGTGGCCTCGCTGGAGCGACAGATTCGTGATGGTGACGAGGAGGTGGAGCGGCTGGACAACGTGGCGCGCGGCGTCCCCGAGGTTCAGGCGCAATTCACCAACCTTGACCGCGACTACAACGTGCTGCGCCGGAACTATGAGGAACTGCTGGCCCGGCGTGAATCCATCCGCATCGCCGATGCGGCGCGCACCGGATCCGATCGCGTGAAGCTGGAAGTGGTCGATCCCCCGACCGTCCCGACCATCCCGGTCACGCCGAACCGTCCGCTGTTCTATGCCGCGGTGCTCGTAGCCGGGCTCGGGGCTGGCGCCGCGCTTGCTCTCCTGCTCTCGCAGATGGATGCCGGGTTCTACACCGTGCATGACCTGCGGCGGCTCGACCTGCCGGTGCTCGGGCGCATCTCCGCCCCGCCCCGGCCGGTTCGTCCCCGGATCGTGGCCGGTGCCGGCTTCAGCCTCGCCTGCGCGCTCCTTCTCCTGGCCTTCGGTGCCATGATCGCCGGGCCCACATTAATGGCAAACGCTCCCTCGCTGCTGATGAGGCCCTTCGCATGACCCCGCCCCGCAGCCACCTCGTCGAGCGAGCAGTGGAGGCGATGGGCGGCCTCGGGCCGGCGCCGACCATGCGACCCGCGCCGCCGCCCCGGCCCCCCTGGGAGAAGCCGGCCCTCGACGCCGTGCAACCGGTGCCGCCGCCGCTTCCCCCAAAGCCCCCGGCGGTCTCCCTCGAAGCCCTGGGGACGGCCGGGCTGGTTTTCGAGCCGGCCAATGGCCGCGGCCGGGTGTCGGAGGAGATCAGCGTCGCGCAGCACCAGATCCTGCGGACCATCGTCGCCGCCGACCGTACCAAGCCCCAGTCGCGGGTCGTGCTGGTCACGAGCGCGCATCCGGGCGAGGGCAAGACCTTCACCGCGCTGAACATTGCGGCCAGCCTTGCGGCCGGCGGCTCCCAC
>DATCMG010000769.1:0-6655 GCA_036563555.1 Roseomonas sp.
CCGGGTTGGGTGGAGACGAGCGAGGCCGATCTCGACCAGGTCCTGATCGACCTCTTCGCCGCGGCGGCCGATGAGCTGTCGGACATGCAGGACCGGGTGATGAACGAGGCGTGGTTGGCCACCGCGCGCAACCGCGTCTCCCTCACGCGCCATGCGCGGCTCGTGGACTATCATGTCCATCAGGGTAACCAGGCCAGCACCTGGCTTGCGCTGCTGCTGGACGAGGCCACGACGCCCTTCAGCCTCGCCGGTGAACTCCTCGCCTGGGCCGGTCACCCGGAGGCGCCGGAAACCCGCATCTACTTCGCCACGCGCGAGACGGCGCTGCCGGCAGAGGATCGCACGCTGCTCGATCCGCTGCTGAACACGCTTCACCTGCACACATGGTCCGGCAGCCGCCCCGCCCTGCGCGCCGGCACTGTTTCGGCGGACCTCGTCAGCGCCAGGCCCGGCGCGGGGCAGGCCGGGGCGGAGCGCATCCGTGACCTCGTGAACACCGGTCGCCTCGCGCGGCTGCTGATCGAGGAGAAGCTCGACCCATACAGCGGCAGGGAGCCGGGGCGCGACCCGGCGAAGCGGCAACTCCTGACTCTCCTGCCGAACGCCGAGGCGCTGCGCGACCCGCTGACCGACACCTGGATCACGCGTGTGGCGTGGCGCGCGGAGGATGCGCTCGCCGCCGACACCGCCTTTACCATACGCTGCATGGACGGAGCCGTGCATCACGTCTCGGCTTTCCATGGCAACCTGCTGCGCGTCTATCACGGCCTGCCCGTGACCGCGCATTTCCACGAGCCCGGCGAGCAGCTTCCACCGGACGGATCCGCCGAGGCACATCGCCACCTCACCCGCATCCGGCGCGGCGGCGTAGAGCGGGCGGCGCTGTGCCACCTGCCCTATGCACCCTGCGCCTATCTCCCGACACCACCGGACGGGGAGACACCGCCCCGCTCGACGTTGCGCGTCACCGTGACACTCGATGGGAACTCAGACCGCTGGGACGAGGTGACGAGCCTCGTCCACAGTGACGACGGTGCCGAGGATGGCGACCACTTCGTGCTGGAGACCGACGAGCTCGGCCGCAGCGCGCTGCGTTTCGGCAATGGCACGAATGGACGGCGCTTGCCGGATGGCGCGACCGTCACCTGCGAGTATCAGGTCGGCGGCGGCACGGAAGGGCATGTGGGCGCCGGCATGGTCACCGGCTTCGCGGACCCGGCCGGCGATATCGCCGCATTGTGGAACCCCTTCGACGTCACCGATGGCCGCGACCCCGAGCCGGTTCAGCGCGTGCTGCGCCAGGCACCGGAGGCCTATCGCGTGCGCCAGCTTCGCGCCATCACCCCCGCCGATTATGTGCGCCGTGCCGAGGAGGTGCCGGGCGTCGCCCGTGCCGCCGCGCGCTACGCCTGGACGGGAAGCTGGCGCACGGTGCGCGTGGCGATCGACCCGGCCGGTACCACAGAACTCTCGCCCGAACTCCGCGATGCCGTTACCGCGCATCTGGAAGCGGTGCGGCTGATCGGCGAGGACCTGGAGCTGCGTTCGCCGCGCTTCGTGCCCGCCACCGTGATGCTCGGCCTTTGCCTGCGCCCCGACGTCTGGCCGGAGGACATCCGCGCCGTCATCGAGGCAGAGCTGTCTGACGGCCTTACTCCTGACGGGCGCCCAGGCCTGTTCCACCCGGACCGGTGGAGCTTCGGCCAGGCACTTCATGCGAGTCAGATCGCGGGCCGCGTGCAGGCGATCCCGGGGGTGGAGCACATCACCCATCTCGGCCTGCGCCGTTACGACGCGGCGACGCCCGGCATGCCCGAAGCGGACATGCTGGAGATAGCCCCCGACGAGATCATCCTCGTCCGGAACGATCCCGACCACATGGAGCGCGGAGGCATCGTCCTCACGCTGAGCGGGGGACGGCAATGAGCGGAACCAGGGAGTGCGAGAGCTTCATCGGCCCCGTGCCGCCCTTCCCCGCGCGGGTGGTGAACCGGGCGGCGCTGCCGCGCATCGCCTACCGCGTCGCCACCTATGGCGAGTTCCGCGCGGCGCTGCTGCGGGGCCTCGACCGCGCGGTGGAGCTGCGCGGCTGGACGCATCGCGCACCGGACGATCCCGGCATCGCGCTGCTGGAAGGCGCCGCGATCATCGGCGACATCCTCACCTTCTACCAGGAGCGCTACGCCAACGAGGCCTATCTGCGCACGGCAGGATGGCGCGAGAGCGTGGCGGAGCTGGTGCGGCTGCTCGGCTACCGGCTCGCTCCCGGAATCGGTGGCCGCGCGACCTTCGCCATCGAGGTGAAGGGAAGCGCCCCGGTCGGGATTCCCACTGGCCTACCACTGAAGCTGGACCTCGCCGCCTCACCTGATCCGGCGGAGTTCCAGACGGCGGCTCCGCTCACGGCGTGGCCGCATCTCTCGCGCTTCCACCTCTACCGCGCGCGAAGCTACGGCAAGATCCTGCCGGCAGGAGCGAACCAGGTAGAGATCGCGTTGCCGTTGGCCAGGGCGCAATCCCTTGGCCTCAAGGCCGGCGACCGGCTGATGCTGGTGCCGCCACCCCCGGGCTGGATCAATGGCAGCACCTTCGGGGCCGCGCAGAAGGCACCCCAGACCGTCAAGGTGAAGGCGGTGACGCACTCCCTCGACCGCACGCTGGTGGAATTGGAGGCGCCGCTGGCGGAGAGCTGGACACTGCCGGTGACGGCCTGGCGCCTGGGCCGCAGCTTCCGCCACTTCGGCCACACAGCGCCGGGCAAGACGGTCCAGAACACGAAAAGCGGTGGGAAGATCGACGGCGCCACCGAGCGGGCCACGAACTTCTTGCGCCACACCGATGACGACCATTCCTGCAGCATGACCGATTGCAGCCTGAACCTTCCGGGCACGCTGATGCCGCTGGACGGGGAGGTGCAGGACCTCGTTGTCGGCGGGCGCGTCATCCTGCGCGCGGAGATTCGCGAGGGCTCTTCCGGCGCGCCTGTCTCGCTCACCATGCTGCGGAGCATCGCGGCGCTGCGCTCCGCCAGTATCGGCTTCGCCTCGCTCACCGGCCCCTCGACCCTGATGACGCTCGGCGCCCCCCTCACCCGGGAGAATGGCAATCTGCAGGCGGATCTCCGCGACATCCAGATCCTGGAGGTGACGAGCCCCGCCATTCCGCTTCGGCCCATGGCGGGCTTCTCCTCCGCAGCCTTCGCCAGCGGCGCGAAGGCGCTGTCCTTCTACGGCACCTCCGCCGAGGCGCAGGCCATGACCGGCCGCCCGATGCTGCTGCAACGGAACAGCGAGGCGCCACTGGCCCTCACCTGCACCAGCACCGCCGCGGAATTCACTCTGCCCGCGGGTATCCCCGATGTCGCGCGGATGTGGCCGCTCTCCTTCGATCGCGCACCCTCCCCCTTCACCTCGGCCGATTTCGACGAAGCGGCGCCCGGTGTGACGGTCTTCGGCAACCTCGTCGAAGCAACGCAGGGCAAGGCGGAACCCGTCGCCACCCTCGGCAATGGTGATGCGCGGGCCCCGTTCCAGACGTTCAAGCTGCCCAAGGCGCCGCTCACCTACTTGCCCGATGCCGGCGCCACCCCGCCGCAGGCGCCGGAACTCGCCGTGCATGTCGCGGGGCATGAATGGCAGCGCGTGGAAAGCCTCTTCGGCCAGGAACCGCAGGCAGAGGTGTACATCGTCCGGGAAGATGCGGAGGGCAACAGCTACGTCCAGTTCGGCGATGGCAAGACGGGGGCACGGCTCCCCTCTGGCATCGGCAATGTCACCGCCAACTTCCGCACGGGGGTCGGTGCCTTCGGGGCAGCGAAGCCGGGCGCGACCCCCTCCGCCGGGCAGCGGATCGAAGGGGTGGACAAGGTCCGGCTGCCCGGCATCGTCACCGGGGGCCAGGCGCCCGAGGCTGCCGACCTCGCGCGCAGCGCGGCGCCTGGGAAGATCCAGGGCCTCGGCCGCCTCGTCAGCCTCCGCGATTTCGAGACGGAGGCGCTGCTGCTGCCCGGCATCACCACCGCCAGCGCCGTCTGGGCGCTGGAGGATGGGATGCCGGCCCTCATCCTGCACGTCCTGCTGGAGGCGGGGCGTGAAGCGGAATTCTCCGCCGCGGGCGCCACGCTGCGGGGTTGGGGGAAGGAGCGCGGCGCGGACCGCTTCGCGGTTGCGGTGCGCCAGGCCTGGCTGCGCTACGCCTTCCTTGACCTCACCTATGCCGCCGATCCGCGGTTGCGGGCCGCGGAGGTGGAGGCGGCGGTGCGGCGCGCCCTCGGCCCCACCGACGATCCCGCCGCGGCGTCCAGCGGCCTTTTCGGCCTGCGCGCGCGCCGCCTGGGCGGGAAGGAATATGCCAGCCGGGTGGAGGCGGTGGTGCAGGGTGTGGCCGGTATCCTCTGGTGTCGCGTGACCGGCTTCGGGCTGTTCAAGCCGCGCGTGACGGATCCGCTGACTCTGCCCCTGCCGATCGCGCCGCGGCCCCGCGCCGCCCTTCTCTCCACCGCCGCAGATGAGTTGCTGCAACTGCACCCATCCCACCTGACCCTCACCGCCGGAGCCGCCGCATGAGCGAACTCGCCGCACGCGTGCCGCTCTACACCCGCCTGCCGGAGATCTACCGCATCCGGGACGCGGAGGGTGTGCCGCCGGGGCAGTTGCGCGCCTTCCTCGCCACCGTAGAGGAGGCCTTCGGCGCGGTGCATGAAAGCATCGAGGGGCTCTACGACGACCTGTTCATCGAGACCTGCGACGACTGGGTGGTTCCCTACATCGCGGACCTGCTCGGCACGACCCATCTCTCGGGCGATCCCCGCACGCTCCGCGCCGACGTGGCCGATACGGTGGCGCTGCGCCGGCGCAAGGGGACGCGCGCCGCGATCGAGCGGCTGGCCGCCAATCTCACGGGCTGGCCCTGCCGCTGCGTCGAGATGTTCGAGCGCCTCGCCTGGGCCCAGCACCTGAACCACCAGCGCCCCGATGCCGGCGGGCTGCCTCCCTATGGTGGGGCGGATGTCACGCGCTTCACCGTGCCGCGCGGCGGCACCGTCACGCTGCGCGATCCGGCGATGCTCTCCCTGCTCGGCACGCCCTTCGATCCCTTCGCCGTCATGCCGGATGTGAAGCACGCCGGTCCGGGGGTGCTGCACGCCAACCTGCCGAACCTCGCTGTCTTCCTCTGGCGGCTGCAGGAGTACCGCCTGCCGCTCGCCATCCCGCTGGTGAAGGGGGTGGCGGATCTCGGCGCGCCGCCACCGGGCAGCGGGGCCGCGCGCCACGCGCTGCGCTTCGATCTTGACCCGCTGGACAGGCCGGTGCGGCTCTTCAACACGTGGCGCCACGCGGATGCGGTGGGCACGATCGTCGCCATGCCGGACGCCGTGCCGGGGCCGATCCCCGCCGCGCGCCTCACCAGCGGCTCCGAAGCCGGCAACCCCGCCGCCTACATCTCGCTCGACCGCTATGACGCCTTGGCGGGCGTGCCCGAAGGGCTCGATACCGGCGATGCCGGGCTGCAACTCTTCATCCCACAATCGGCGGTGCTGGACGGCATCGCCTGGCACTTCCGCGGCGACAATCTCTGCGCTTGGGAGAGTGGGCTGAGACGGCCGCTGGAGGCCCACGAAATTGTCGTGGACCCCGTCATCGGCCGCATCCTCCTCGGCGTCGCAGCAGAGACCGAGCGCGACGCACTGGTGGAAGCCGGGGTCACGACGAAGCTGCTGGCGGGATACACTTACGGCGCGGTTGGCCCGGTCGGCGCGCATCCCATCTCACGCGCCGCCTCGCCCCAGGGCGTCGAGTTGCGCAAGGTGCGGGCACTGGGGGGAACATCCCTCCAGGACGCACTCGCCGGCCTGCACAGCGCCACCGGCCCGGTGGTGGTGGAAATCGGCGACAGCCTCCTCCACCCGCTCGACCCGACGACGATCCCTGGCAGCATCACCGAAGGCGGCGAGGTGACGCTGCGCCTCGCCGCGCCACTCACCATTCGTGCCGCGAGCGGACAGCGCCCGGTCATCCGGCTGACGGCGCCGCTGCGCTTCCGGCCGGTGGACCCCGGCGCCCTGGGCGTGGAGAATCTCGTCATGCGGCTGGAAGGGTTGTTCCTCACCCGTGAGGCCGCCCTGCCCGCCACCACGCCGCTGATCGCCCGCGCCGCCGTGGCGCGGCTGGAGATCGAGGGCTGCACCCTCGACCCCGGCGGGCACCGTCTGCGCGACGGCAGCCGCGCCCCGCTCTCCCCGGCGCTCGACCTGCGCGACGGCTATGGCTTCGACGATCCGGCGGACCTCGATGCCTTCCAGCCGACACCGGATGTCGTGCTGCTGCGCTCCACCGCCGGCGCGCTGCTGGTGGACGGGCGCTACGCGCTGACGCTCGCCGACAGCATCGTGGATGCCGGCGCGGGCCCGGCGGAACCGGCGGATGCCCGCTTCGCCATCGCCTCCGCCAGCGATCCGGCCAATGGGTGGTCCGCGCCACTGGACCTGCGCGGCGCGCATCTCATGGGGCGGGTGCGCGTGGCTGGCCTCAATGGGGGCGGCGGGCTGTTCCTCCAGCGGCTGGAGGTGCAGGACAACCAGCATGGCTGCCTGAAGTTCAGCTGGCTGTCAGGTGATGCAGACAGGCTGCCGCACCACCATGCCTGCCTCACCGCC
>DATCMG010000780.1:0-5113 GCA_036563555.1 Roseomonas sp.
ATCCGCCATGCACAAACCCCTCCGCCATGCCGATCCGCCGCTTGTGGGGGCGGCCATGCAGGCTCTACCAACCGATCCATGACCGCACGACCCCTGATCGGCCTGACCCTCGATGCCGAGGAACCGGGTGGCTACTCGAAGCTGCCCTGGTACGCGCTGCGCCGGAACTACTTCGCCGCCATCGCGCAGGCCGGCGGCCTTCCGGTCGCGCTGCCCCATGATCCCGCCCTGGCCGAGGATTACCTGGACCGCCTCGACGGCCTTCTCGTCACCGGCGGCGCCTTCGACGTGGATCCCTCCCTGTATGGCGGCGGACCCCGGCATGAGACGGTCGTGCTGAAGGAAGGCCGCACCGCCTTCGAGATCGCCGTCCTACGCGGGGCGCTGCGGCGGGACATCCCCGTCCTCGGCATTTGCGGCGGCGAGCAACTCCTGGCCGTCGCGCTTGGCGGCACGCTGATTCAGCACATCCCGGACAGCGTTCCCGACGCCCTGGCGCATGAGCAGCCAAACCCCCGCACCGAGCCGGGGCATGAGGTGGCGCTGACCCCCGGCACCCTTCTCTCCCGCATCGTCGGCGCTCCGGCCATGGCCGTGAACTCCGCCCACCACCAGGCCGTGGACAGGCCGGGCGAGGGCGCCATCGTCAACGCCCGCGCCCCGGATGGCGTGGTCGAGGGGCTGGAACACCCGGGCTACCGCTTCTGCCTCGGCGTGCAGTGGCACCCCGAATACGCGGTGGACGCCCGTGACCAGGCGATCCTTGACGCCTTCGTCGAGGCGGCCCGCCACACCGGCCAGAATCGGGCCGCAGCATGAGCGACGCCCCCGATCATCCGGAGCGTGGCGAGCGCATCGCCAAGTGGCTCGCCCGCGCCGGCGTCGCCAGCCGCCGCGACGCCGAGGTCCTGATCGCCCAGGGCCTCGTCACCCTGAATGGCGAGAAGGTCGAAACCCCCGCCACCTTCGTCGCGGAAGGAGACGCCGTCCTCGTCCGTGGCCAGCGCGTCGGGGAGGCCGAGCCCACCCGCCTCTTCCGCTACCACAAGCCCGACGGCCTCGTGACGACCCACAAGGACCCGCAGGGCCGCCCCACGGTGTTCGAGAAGCTTCCGGCCGGCCTCCCCCGTCTCGTCTCCGTTGGCCGGCTGGACCTGACCAGCGAGGGCCTGCTCCTCCTCACCAATGACGGCGCGCTGGCCCGGCGGCTGGAGCTTCCCTCGAATGGCTGGCTCCGCCGCTACCGCGTCCGCGTCCATGGCCGCGTGAACGAGGGGGCGCTGGCCTGGCTTGCCCGCGGCATCACTGTGGATGGCGTGAAATACGGCCCCATCCAGGCCGGGCTCGACAGCCGCCAGGGCACCAATGCCTGGCTCACCGTCTCGCTCCAGGAAGGCAAGAACCGCGAGATCCGCCGGGTCATGCAGCATCTCGAACTGCATGTGACCCGCCTGATCCGGGTTGCCTACGGCCCCTTCCAGCTCGGCACTCTGCCCAGCGGCGCGGTGGAGGAGGTGAATGCCCGCACCATGCGCGAGCAGCTGGGCATCCGCACCGCCGCCCCGCGCATCCAGCGCGGCACGGAACGCACCGAGTCCCCGCCCGATCCTACGTCGCCCCGCAGCCGGCCCCCCCGCGCCCGCCGTGCGGGTGATCCACATCTCACGCCCTGGGGCGCCAAGCCCCGCAAGGACGGGTGAGGGTTCTTGTGACGGCGCTGGCGGTCTCCGGAGGCGCTGCCTCCGGGCCTCCGCCGTGGGGCCTGAGGCCCCCCGGGGCTCCCCGTCTGTTTGAGGCTCTTGGGCTTTGCGGGTGGGTGCGGGAGGACGGAGTCTTTCCGGGATTACCAGCGTGTCTGGCCCCAAACCCATGAGGATCGTCGCTGGGCGTTGGCGGGGCCGGGCGCTTCAGGCCCCCGCGGGGGCCGGAACGCGGCCGACGGCGGACCGGGTGCGGCAGGGATTGTTCGACGCGCTTTGGCACGCACCCTGGGCAGGGCGGGGGGTGATCGAGGGCGCGATAGTGCTGGATGCCTTCGCAGGCACTGGCGCGCTGGGGCTGGAGGCGCTGTCGCGCGGCGCGGCGCGGGTGGTGTTCATGGAGCAGGACCGGTCGGCCCTGGCGGCGCTCCGGGCCAATATCGTGGCGTTGAAGGCCGGGGATGTGGCGCATGTGGTGGCTGCTGACGTCCGGCGTCCCCCGCGCGCAGAGGTGCCCTGCGGGCTGATTTTCCTCGATCCTCCCTATGGGAAGGAACTAGGCCCGGCGGCGCTGACCGCATTGCGGGTGGCTGGATGGATCGCGCCTGGTGCCCTGGCCTGCCTGGAGGTGGGCCGGGAGGAAGAGGTGCCGCCGCTGCCCGGCTGGAAGCTGGTGACGGAACGGGAACAAGGGGCGGCGCGCATGTTGGTAATGCGGGCCGAATAGCGCGCAGGCCTCAGCGGCCTGGCGCCTCCGCCAGCACGGCCCTGGCCTGCGCCGCATCCGCCGCAATCGCGGCTTTCAGCGCATCCAGCCCTTCGAACACGGCGTCCTCCCGCAGGAACCGGTGGAGTCGGATCCCGATTTCCTGGCCGTAGAGGTCGCCGGACCAGTCGAACAGATGCGTTTCGAGCCGCGTTTCCGGATCGCCCCCCAGTGTCGGCCGGCGCCCGATATTCGCCACCCCCGGCACAACGGACCCGTCCGCCAGCACCGCGAAGACCGCATAGACCCCGCGCGCCGGCTCCAGATGCCGCCCGAGCCAGATATTGGCGGTCGGCCATCCCAGCTCCCGCCCGAGGCGGTCACCGTGGAACACGGTGCCCCGCACCTCCCAATCGCGCCCGAGCAGGGCCGCGGCGCGCTCCGGATATCCATCCTGCAAGGCACGCCGGATGCGTGTGCTGCTGATCGGGCCGGCCACATCGGAAACCGGCGGCACGACCGAAAGCCCGATTCCATGCCGCTCCGCCCAGCGCGAGAGGAAGGCCACATCCCCCCCGCGGCGGTGCCCGAAGGCGAAATCCGCCCCGCAAGCCAGATGCCGCGTGCCCAGGGCATCGCGCAGCACGGTGTTGCAGAAGGCCTCGGCCTCCAGCGCGGCCAGGGCGGCATCGAAGGGGACGGCATGCACATGGGCGCAGCCCGCCGCCGCCAGCGCGGCCGCCTTGGCCGGCAGCAGCGTCAGGCGGAAGGGCGGGTCCTGCGGGCGGAAATGCTCGCGTGGATGCGGTTCGAAAGTCAGGGCGGCCAGGGGAAGGTCGGGGCGCGCGGCATGGGCGGCCGCCAGCACGGCGCGATGACCGAGATGCACCCCGTCGAGGTTTCCCAGGGCGACCGCCCCGCCCCGCGCCCCGTCCGGCAGGGCGTGCCAATCCGTCCAGACCTGGCAGACCATGGCGGCCGGTTCAGGCTTGCGCCACGCGCTCGATCCAGCGCGTCACCTCTGGCGGCCGGAAACTCGCGAGCATGTCCAGCGACTGCTTCGGCGTATGCGCCGTCAACGAGAGCTGCCGGTGCTCCGCCCGCACGAAGCCGGCCGTCACCATCGAGTCCAGCATGTCGTTCAGCCGGGACCAGTAGCCCTTCACATCCAGGAACACCGTTCCCTTCCGGTGCAGCCCGAGTTGCGACCAGGTCAGCACCTCGAAGGCCTCCTCTAGCGTGCCGAAGCCGCCCGGCAGCACCACGAAGCCGTCTGACAGCTTGGCCATCAGTGCCTTGCGCTCATGCATGGAGGCGACGACGTGCAGCCGCGTCACGGAGCCATGGCCGAGTTCCCGCTGCATCAGGTGCTCGGGGATGACCCCGTCCACCTCCGCGCCGGCCTCGAGCGCGGCATCGGCCACCACGCCCATCAGCCCGACCTTGCCCCCGCCATAGACGAGGCCGAGGCCCCGCTCGGCGATGGCATGGCCCAGGGCGCGGGCCGCTTGTGTGAAGGCGGGGTCGGCGCCGGGATTTGCGCCGCAGAAGACGCAGACTTTCTTCATCTCAATGCTCATGGGCCGAATGTGGCATCGCGGTAGGCCGCTATCCAGCCGGGGGCGGGATCATGACCACCGCTTCACCTTCCAGCACCAGTACCCCGGCGGCACTGCAGATCGTCCGTAGCGTCGCCCGGCGCCGCTCCGGGTCCAGCGCCGTCACCTCCGCCGCCGCCGCCACGGTCTGCCCGATCCGCACCGGCGCCCGGAAGCGGAGGGTCTGGGAGACATAGACCGCCCCCGGCCCCGGCAGCTTCGTTCCCAGCAGCCCGGAGATGAGGGAGGCGGTCAGCATCCCATGCGCCACCCTCTCCCCGAAGAAGGAGGCAGCGGCGGCCTCCGCATCCAGATGAACCGGGTTGTTGTCCCCTGAGACGGCGGAGAAGAGGAGGATATCCGCCTCCGTGATCGTCTTGGTGAAGCGGGCCGACTGGCCCAACGACAGATCCTCGAAGCGCATCCCGTTCATCCGGCCCTCCCGATTCCAGGCCGGAGCATGGACAAGTCCCGACCCGGGCGCGAGAACCCCCGCACCACGGAAAGGAAGGCCCACCCATGCCCGCGACCCAAATCGGCACCAGCGAAGCCCTGCTGGAGGAACTGCGCGGCTGGGTGCTGCACGAAACCCCCACCACCGATCCGGTGGCCTTGAACGGGTTGATCGACAAGGCCGAGGCCGGGTTGCGCGAGGTAGGGGCCGCCATCACCCGCATCCCTGGCCGTGACGGCTATGGCGACAACCTTGTCGCCCGCACCCCCGGCACGGGCAGGCCGGTCGTGATTGCCGGCCATCTCGACACGGTGTGGGACCACAAGACCCTCGACAGCTCGATGCCCTGGAAGGTGGAGGGCGAGAAGGCCTTCGGCCCCGGCATCTACGACATGAAGGCCGGCTCCTTCCTGGCCTTCCACGCCGTGCGGGAGATCCTGCGCCAGAAAGTGGCGACGAAGAGCCCCATCACCCTGCTGCTGACCCCGGACGAGGAGGTTGGCAGCCCGACCTCCCGGGAATTGATCGAGCGGGAATCACAAAATGCCCGCGCCGTGCTGATCCCCGAGCCCGCGGGCAATCCCGGCGGCGCCTGCGTCACCGCGCGCAAGGGCGTCGGCCGCTTCGTGGTGAAGATCCAGGGCGTCTCCGCCCA
>DATCMG010000785.1:0-2774 GCA_036563555.1 Roseomonas sp.
CCGGGCCGGCGCCACGGGTGGATCATTCCACCCCGGGTGGATCACTCCACCCGGATATTCGCCTTGCGGGCCACTTCGCCCCAGCGCCGGGTCTGCTCGGCGACGAAGTCGCGGAACGCGTCTGGGGAAAGGGTGCCGGCCGTGATGCCGAGTTCCTCGTAGCGCGCCTTTACCTCGGGGCTGGCCAGGGCGGCCATGGCCTCGCGGTTCAGGCGCTCCACGATGGGACGCGGTGTGGCTGCGGGCGCGAAAAGGCCGTGCCAGGACACGCTCTCGAAGCCCGGCAGGCTCTCGGCGATGGTGGGCACATCGGGCGCCTGGGGCACGCGCTGGAGGCTGCCCACGCCGATGGCGCGGATCCGCCCCTCCCGCGCATGCGGCCAACCCGAGGAGAAGTTGTCGAAGGCCATGGGCAGGGTGCCGGCCAGCATGTCCGTCATGATCTGGCCGCTGCCGCGATAGGGTACATGCACCGCATCCGTCCCGGTCAGCTGCGTGAACAGCTCGCCAGCCAAGTGGATCGAGGTGCCGACGCCCGACGAGCCGTAATTGATCTGCCCTGGCCGCGCCTTCATCACCGCGATCAGCTCCGGCACCGTGCGGGCGGGCACGTTGTTCGCCACCACCAGCATGTTCGGCTGGCTGCCCAGCAGCGCGAGCGGCGCGAAGTCGCGCAGGTTGTCGAAGGGAATGCGCGGGTAGATCGATGGGTTGATCGCATGGCTGCTGATCGTGCCCATGCAGATCGTGTAGCCGTCCGGCGCCGCCTTGGCGCAGGCTTCCGCCCCGATATTGCCGCCCGCGCCGGCGCGGTTGTCCACCACCAGCGGCTGGCCGAGGCGCTTGGACATCTCGGCGCCGACGAGCCGCCCGATGAGGTCGGTGGTGCCGCCGGCCGCGAAGGGTACGATCACGCGGATGGAGCGGCTGGGCCAGTTGTCCTGCGCCAAGGAGGGCAGGGGCGCGAGGGCGAGGGCGCCGGCCAGCCCCAGCAGGGCGCGTCTCATCAGGCCGTCTCTGGGCATCGTCGTTTCCTTTCCTGGGCTGCCCTTTGGCGGGGCATGCCGCTTCCTCGCGCAGGTGGCCGCGCGGCGCGCGCCGCGTCAAGCGACGCACGCGGCCGCTCGCCGCATCCTGTTGACGGACGCCCCCGCGCCGCATAGTCCGCGCCTCCTTCTGCGGGCGGAATTTCCTCGTGACCTACAGGCTCGTCATTTTCGACTTCGATGGCACGCTGGCGGACAGCGCGTCCTGGACGGCGCGCGCCATGATCGAGGGCGCGGATCGCCACGGCTATCGCCGGCTCGACGCGGCCGGGATCGAGGCGCTGCGCGGCATGGACAACCGCGCCATCATCCGCGCGCTTGGGGTGCCGCTCTGGAGGCTACCGGCCATCGTTCGTGACATGCGGCGGCGCCTCGCGGCCGAGGCGGGGTCGATCCCGCTCTTTCCCGGGGCGACGGCGATGGTCGAGGCGCTCGCGGCGGGGGGCATGACGCTCGCCGTCGTCACCTCCAATACGGAAGAGACCGTGCGCAGAATTATGGGGCCGGCGCTCTCCGCGCGCTTCGCCTTCATCGAATGCGGTGCATCGATCTTCGGCAAGGCACCACGCCTCCGGCGTGTGGTGCGGCGCTCGGGAATTCCGGCCGGCGCGGTGATTGCCATCGGCGATGAGGCGCGCGACATCGAAGCGGCCCGCGCCGTCGGGATATCCGCGGGAGCCGCGGGATGGGGATACGCCACGCCGGCGCTGCTCGCCTCGCTCCGCCCGGATCTCTTCTTCGGAGAGATGGAGGAGGTGGCGGAGGCGCTCTTGCCGCTCAGCCCCGGCCCGTGGCCACGGCCCGGTTCTCCAGCCGGGACAGAAGCCGCACCACTGGCCAGAGGATGATGAAATAGGCCAGCGCCGCCGCGACGATGGGAGAGGCGTTGTAAGTCACGCTCTGCGCCTGCCGCGCCTGGAAGAGCAACTCGGGCAGCGCCACGACGGAGGCGATGGAGGTGAGCTTCACCACCTCCAGCGTGTTGGAAACCAGGTCGGGCAGAACATTCCGCACGGCTTGCGGGATCACCACCAGCCAGAGCGTGAGAGCGGGCCGGAGGCCAAGGGCGCGCGCGGCCTCCGTCTGGCCGGGCGGCACGCTGTCCAGCCCCGCGCGCAGCACCTCGCCGTAATAGGATCCGGTATTGAGGAAGAAGGCGAGCGCCACGGCGCCCCAGGGGCCGAGATCGACCCCCAGGAAGGGCAGGCCGGCATAGAGGAAGATCAGCAATACCAGCGGCGGAAGGGCGCGGAATGTGTCGGTCCAGGCCGCGAGCGGCCAACGCACCCATCGGCTTTTCGCGCGTGAGAGCAGCGCGATGGCCATGCCATGCAGCAGCCCGAGCGGCACCACGATGGCAGCCAGCAGCAGCGTCAGCCCCAGGCCCCGCCAGAGGATGGGCATGGCGCGGAGGACAATGTCCAGGTTCAGGAAGGAGTCGATGAAATCCTCGATCACGGGCCGGCCCCCTCAGCGACCGGGGATCGCGACGCGGCGCTCAATCCAGCGGCCCGCCCCGACGACGGGCAGGAACAGCAGCGCATAAGCGATGGCGCCGAGCGTCAGCGGTGACGGGTTGCCCGAGAAGGCCATCGCCGATTGCGCCGAGCCCAGGATCTCCGCGACCCCGACCACCGAGGCCAGGGCCGTGCCCTTCGTGATGGCGATGGTGCGGTTCGTCAGTGGCGGGATCACCATCCGCACCGCCTGGGGCAGGATGATGCGGAA
>DATCMG010000788.1:0-9829 GCA_036563555.1 Roseomonas sp.
GGCCGCCGGCGTCCAGGCAGGCCGATTGCACGAGGAAATCGAGCGCGAGGGAGCGGTCGAGCCCTTCACTCCTGGCCGCGGTCCCGAAGATCAGGGCCACGGCCAGCAGGGCGGCGCGGATCAATCCGCGAGCGCCCGCGCCACTTCGCGCCGCAGGGCGGGGATCACCTCCGTGTCGAACCATGGATTCCTCTTCGCCCAGACAAGGGTGCGCCAGGATGGGTGCGGGAGTGGGAAATGCTCCGGCAGGGCCTCCGCGTAACGCGCCACCCGCTCGGCCAGCGGCATCCTCGGCCCCAGCACGAAGCGCACGGCATGGGCGCCGACGAGTAGGCGGAGGCGGAGCTTCGAGAAACGCGGCAGGATCCGCGGGTGCCAGAGCGGCGCGCATTCCGGGCGCGGCGGGGAATCCCCGCCCCGGGGCTCGCGGCCGGGATAGCACAGCCCCATGGGAAGGATGGCGACCTGGGTCGGATCGTAGAAGCGGTCCCGGTCGAGGCCGAGCCAGTCCCGCAGCCTTTCGCCCGAGGCATCCTCGAAGGGGATGCCGGAGAGATGCGCCTTGGTGCCGGGTGCCTGGCTGGTGATCAGTAGCCGGGCTTCCGGGTGCAGCTGGTGGATGGGGCGCGGGCCGAGCGGCAGGTGCGGGGCGCAGAGGGTGCAGGCCCGCGCCGCGGCCGCCGCCTCCATCATCGTGGCCCCTGGCGCCAGGCCGGGGTCGCGCGCGGGGATGACGGTGCCGGGGGAGGCGGCCGCTAGGGGCGGGGCCGCCCCGCGCCGGCTCACGCCCATTTCGCCAATAGCTCCCGCACGAAGGCAGGAACGAGCTGGGTGGCGGGGCCGTGGCGGGCTTCGTCGAAGAGGTGGCTGCCCTCGCTGGGTTCGAGGTTCAGCTCCAGCGTGTCGGCACGGTGGCGGACATCCCGCACGAAACCGGCCGCCGGATAGACGGCGCCGCTGGTGCCGATTGAGACGAAAAAGTCGCAGGCCTCCAGGGCCTCCCCGATCCGTTCCATCGCCAGCGGCATCTCGCCGAACCAGACGACATGGGGGCGCATCCCGCCCGTGGCGCCGCATTCGGGGCAGGGGGTTTCGGGCGCGAGGTCGCCGAGGACCGGGCTGACCGCCTCGCAGCGCAGGCAACGGGCCTTGGCCAGCTCGCCATGCATGTGGACCAGGCGGCGGGAGCCGGCGCGGTCATGCAGGTCGTCCACATTCTGGGTGACCAGCAGGAACTCGCCGGGCCAGCGCGCATCCAACTCCGCAAGGGCCTCATGCGCGGCGTTGGGGCGCAGGGACGGGTCGCGCAACTGGGCGCGGCGGGCATTGTAGAAGCCCTGCACGAGGGAGGGATTCCGGGCGAAGGCCTCGGGGGTCGCCACATCCTCGATACGGTGGCGGGCCCAGATGCCATCGGGGTCGCGGAAGGTGTGCAGCCCGGATTCACGGGAAATCCCGGCGCCGGTGAGGATGACGATCTTGGGGGGAGCCATGTCCCCCCGCAGATCGGCACGCATCACGCTTCAGGCAAGCTCGTATTCCACCTCCGGCACATAGACCGGGTTCTCCTTGCCGAGGCGCGAGGAGAAGAGGGTGAAATGCTCCATCGCCACCGGCGGCGCGCGGAACAGGTTGTGTGACTGAACCCAGGAGACGAGCTTTTCGGGCGGTGCCTTGTCCGTGCGCGCCAGGGTGATATGCGGCGCGAAGCGGCGGCGCTCGGGGTCCAGCCCCATGCGCTGCAGGGCGGTTTCCACCTTCGATTGAAGATGGGTCAGTCCCTCGCACTTCTCGACGCCGATCCAGAGGGTCTGGATCTTCCCGGCCTTCTCGAAGGTGCCGACGCCGCGCAGGCATAGCTCGAAGGGGCGGCAGCGGATGGTGGAGAGGGCCTCGTCCACCTCATCCGCGCGCCAGCCCTCGACTTCGCCGATGAAGCGGAGGGTGAGGTGGTAGTTTTCGGGAGGCACCCAGCGGGCACCCTGGATGCCGCCAGCCAACATGGAGATCTGCGTGCGCAGCATATCCGGCAAGGCGAGCGCGACGAAAAGGCGAACCATGGTGGCTAGGCGGGCCTCACCTTATTGAGCAGTGTCTCGACGGCGGGCGTCATGCGACGGACCATCTCCTCAACGCCTTTCGGGTTGGGATGGATGCGGTCGGGCTGGTTCAGAGTTGCTTCCCCGGCCACGCCTTCCAGCAGGAAGGGGTAGAAGACCACCTCCGGGTTCTCGCGGGCCAGGGTCTGGAAGACCCCGGCGAACTCGCGGCCGTAATCCGCGCCGAGATTCGGGGGGGCCAGCATGCCGGCCAGCATGGTGGGCAGGTTGCGGGCCTTCAGCGTGTCCAGGATCGCCTTGAGGTTCGCGGCGCTGTTGCGCGGCTCGATCCCGCGCAGCCCGTCATTGCCGCCCAGGGCCACGATCACGGCGTCGGGCCGCTCGGCGAGCGCCCATTCCAGGCGGGAGCGGCCGCCGGCCGTGGTGTCGCCGGAGACGCCGGCATCGATCACCGTGACCGGGTGGCCCTTCGCGCGCAGGGCGGCTTCCAGCTTCGCGGGCAGGCCTTCGGGGCGCGCCAGGCCATAGGCGGCGGTGATGCTGTCGCCCAGCATGAGCAGCCGCACGGGCCTGGGGGCCTGGGCTAAACCCGCCCGTGACAGCGCCGCCATCCCGTTCAGACACAGAACGAAACCCGCGCCGCCCCTAACAAGGAGCTGCCGGCGCCCCAATTTCGACCTCATGCCGGACTCCCTGACCCAGACCCCGGCCGCCACGGATGTGACGGCCGGTTCGCCCCTGATCGATGCGCGCTCATTGGCCTTCAGGGTGGTGGGGGCAGGGGGTGAGGTCAACATCCTCCGGGGTGTCGATCTCTCCGTCGCCCCCGGCGAGGCGGTCGGGATCGTCGGGCCCTCGGGCTCGGGCAAGACCTCGCTGCTGATGCTGCTGGCCGGGCTGGAACGCCCCACCGGCGGCACGCTCCGCGTGGCCGGGGAGGATCTGGCGGCGCTGGACGAGGATGAGCTGGCGCGCTTCCGGCGCGACAGCCTGGGCATCGTCTTCCAGGCCTTCCACCTCGTTCCTACCATGACGGCGCTGGAGAACGTGGCGATCCCGCTGGAATTCGCCGGCCGCCCCGATGCCTTCGACCGTGCGGCGGAGGTGCTGCGCTCGGTCGGGCTGGGGCACCGGCTGTCGCATTATCCCGGGCAACTCTCGGGCGGCGAGCAGCAGCGCGTGGCCCTGGCCCGCGCCTTCGTGGCGGAGCCGGCGCTGCTCCTGGCCGACGAGCCCACTGGCAATCTGGACCGGGCGACGGGGGAGATGGTGATGGACCTTCTCTTCGGGCTGCGGGAGCGCTTCTCCACCACCCTGGTGCTGATCACGCATGACCCTTCGCTTGCCGAGCGCTGCGAGCGGCAGGTCCGGGTGGAGGATGGGCTCATCGTCTCCGACACGCGCAGGGGCCGGCCCGCGTGAGGAACTGGTCGCTGGGCTGGCGCCTCGCGCGGCGGGAGCTGCGGGGCGGGGTGAGGGGGCTGCGGATCGTGCTGGCCTGCCTCGCCCTCGGCGTGGCCGCCATCGCGGCCGTGGGCACCTTGCGTGCCGCCGTGGAGGCTGGGCTTGAAGCCGATGGCGCCCGGCTGCTGGGCGGCGACGTGATGGCCGCCAACTCCCGCGGCTTCCCGCCGGAGGCACGGGCCTGGATCGAGGCGCAGGGCGGGCGGGTGGCCGATATCGTCCGGATGCGCGCCATGGCCGTGGCGCCCTCCGGCGAGCGGACGCTGGTGGAGCTGAAGGCGGCCGATGCGGCCTATCCGCTCTATGGTGCGGTGACGATCGACCCGCCGGGGCCCATGGCGGCCTCGGGCGGGCTGCCGCCCGTGGTGCTCGATCCGCTGGTGGCGGAGCGGCTGAACCTCTCGCCCGGCGCGGAAATCCGCATCGGCGAGGGCCGCTTCGCCTATCGCGGCGCGCTGGTGGAGGAACCGGACAAGGTGGCCGGACCTGCCATCTTCGGCCCGCGCGCACTCATCCCGCTCTCGGCCCTGGAGGCAACGGCGCTGCTCCAGCCGGGCAGCCTCGTGACCTATGAACTGCGCGTGGCGCTGCCGCCGGGGGCTGATGCCTCCGCCTTCGCGGCGGCGCTGCGGAACCAGCCCTTCGCCGATGGCGGCTGGCGCGTGCGGGAAGCCTCCCAGGGGCAGCCGGGGGTGAACCGCTTTCTCGATCAGGCGGCCTCCTTCCTCGTCCTCGCGGGGCTGACGGCGCTGCTGGTGGGCGGGATCGGGGTCGCGACCGGGGTGCGGTCCTGGCTGGAGCAGCGGGGGCGCACTATCGCGACCCTGCGCTGCCTCGGCGCGCCGGCGGGGGCGATCTTCGCGACCTATCTCATCCAGGTGCTGGGCCTCGCGCTGCTCGGAATCGCGATCGGGCTGGTGGCGGGCTATGCGCTGACCTGGGCGGGGGCTTCGGCACTGGCCGGCGCGCTGCCGGTGCCGCCGCGGCTGGGCTTCTACCCGCTGCCGCTTGCCCTGGCTGCTGTCTATGGATTGCTGACGGCGCTCTCCTTCGCACTCTGGCCGCTTGGGCGGGCGCGGGACATCCCCGGCGCGGCGCTGTTCCGCGACAATATCCAGCCGACGCCCGGTGCGCGGCCGCGGATCGGCCTGCTGCTGGCGAATGGGGCGGCCGTGGCCCTGTTGGTGGCCCTGGTGGTTGGCACTGCGGAGCGCCCGCTTTTCGCCTTGTCCTTCTGCGGTGCGGCGCTGGGGACCTTGGCGCTGTTCCGGCTGGCGGCGGCCGGGCTTCAATCCGTCGCGCGCCGGATTCCGGCGCAGCGGCGGCCCTCGCTGCGGCTGGGGTTGGCGAACCTGCACCGGCCGGGGGCGCCGACTTCGCTGATGCTCGTCTCGCTCGGGATCGGGCTGACGACGCTGGCGGCCGTCGCGCTGATCCAGGGCAATCTCCGCCAGCAGATCGTCGAGAGCCTGCCGGACGCCGCACCCTCCTTCTATTTCATCGACATCCAGTCGGATCAGGTGGCCGAGTTCGACCGCATCACGACGGGTGTCGCGGGCGTGACCGAAGTGAAGCACGTGCCCTCGCTGCGTGCGCGGATCGTGGCGGTGAACGGCGTGCCGGCGGATCAGGTCCAGGCGACGGAGGAGACACGCTGGGCGCTGCGGGGCGATCGCGGCCTGACCTATGCCGCCACGCCGCCGGAGGGCACGCGGATCGTGCAGGGCCAGTGGTGGGCGCCGGATTACCGGGCGGAGCCGCTGGTCTCGCTGGATGACAACCTGGCGCGCGGCTGGAATGCGGGGCCGGGCTCCACCATTACCGTGAATGTCCTGGGGCGCGACATCGACCTGCGTGTCACGTCCACCCGCGACATCGAATGGCGCGGCCTCGGGCTGAACTTTGCGATGGTTGCCTCGCCCGGGCTGCTGGAGGCGGCGCCGCACACGCATATCGCGACCGTGCGCGGCGATCCGGCACAGGATTCGGCGCTGCTGCGGGCCGTGACGGACGCCTTCCCCAATGTGACCGGCATCCGCGTGCGCGATGCGCTGGACGCGTTGGGCACGCTGCTGCGGCGGCTGGGCGCGGCGCTTTCCTCGACGGCGGCGCTGACGCTGCTTTCAGGGCTGCTGGTGCTGGCCGGCGCCGTGGCGGCGGGCCAGCGGCGGCGCATCCGGGATGCGGTGGTGCTGAAGACGCTCGGCGCCACGCGGGCGCAGATCCGGCGGGCCTGGCTGGTGGAGTTCGGGCTGCTCGGGTTGGTGGCCGGGCTGGTCGCGGCGGTGGTGGGGACGGCGGCTTCCTGGGGGGTCACGCGATTCGTCATGCGGACCGATTGGACCTTCCTGCCCGGCACGCTGGCGGGGACGATCATTCTCTGCGTCGTGCTGACCCTGGCCATGAGCTATGCGGGCACGGCGCTGGCGCTAAGGGCGAAGGCGGCGCCACTGCTCCGGAATGAGTAAGGCCGCAGTCCAGCCCCGGAGAGGATCGGCCGGCTGCCATCACATGGGAGGGATCCCGCTTTTCAGGCCTGCAGGCCGAGGCCGGGCAGTGCCTCCACGGGCCAACGGATATCGGCCATCCCGGCAATTCCCTGAAAGATCGGCCTGGCGAAGTAGAAGCCCTGCATGAAGCGCACGCCGGCGGCGCGGAGTGCCTCCACCTCGCCGATCCGTTCGACTCCTTCGGCGACGACCTTGATGCCGACTTCCGCCCCCAGGGCGACCATGCTCGCTACGATGGCGATCCGCACCCGGTCGGTGTCGCAGTCCTTCACGAGCGCGCGGTCCAGCTTGATGATGTCGGGCTTCAGATTCGCGAGCCGGGACAGGCCGGAATAGCCCGTCGCGAAATCATCGAGGGCGACCCTGAAGCCGTGGCGGCGGTATTCCTGGACGATCGCCAGGATGTGGCCCTCGTCGGGAACCCGTTCGTTTTCCGTGAACTCGAAGGTCAGGCGATCCAGCGGGAAGCCGGTTCGCGCCGCGGCGTCCAGGGTCAGGCGGATACAGGCCTTGGGCTCATAGACGGCGTTTGGAAGGAAATTGATGTTGAGATTGCCGTCCAGCCCCAGGCTGGAGGCCATCTCGATGGCCTTCACGCGGCAGGCCTGATCGAAGGCATAGAGATTCGTCTCGTTCACCTGCGCGAGCACGGATCCGGCCCCTTCACCGCCCGGTCCGCGCACCAGGGCCTCATGTGCGTCGATCCGGTGCTCCTTCAGGTCCACGACGGGCTGGAAGGCCATGGTGAAGGGAAAATTCAGCCGGCTTTCGCGGCATGCAGAACAGGATTGCCTCGCCTTGGACATGACGCCCTTTCCATCCGGTCTGGTCGGGCGGTCAGCAGAGCGCCTTGGCACCGTCCTTGTGTCTGTAACCTGTAGTAGTATTCGATGATTTTAATACAGCTTAATGATGAGCGTAATTGTTTCTTCGCAGTCCTGGGAAGTGCCCGTTCCAGCCATTTCGGCCTTGCAATGCCTTCCAAGCCGATCTGGTCTGCGGCCCGGACCGGAGAGTTTGGTGCGCTGAACCGGCGGCCAGCGGATTCATTGCCACCGGCCGTTGCGGTGGCCCTGGTCCCGTGCTGGCCTTCCGGACGTGACCACACCCGCCGCCGCCATCGCCACCCTTTGCCGGAACGCCGGACTGCCTGTGGAGGCGGCGCAATGGGCGGCTCTGGCCGGTGTGGATCCGATCCTGCCTTCCTCCTTCCGCCTCGGTACCGCGGCGGCTGCCTGCATCGGTGCGGTGGGGCTGGCCGCCGCTGAGATCCACCGGCGCCGCACGGGCCGGATGCAACATGTCTCGGTCGATCTGCATCACGCCCTGGCGGAGTTCCGTAGCGAGCAATTGCTGCGCGTGGATGGTGCGCCGATGGGCGAGGGCTGGGACGCGATCGCCGGCGCCTATCGCTGCGGGGACGGGCGATGGGTCCGCATCCACACCAATTTCCCGCACCACCGGGACGGGTTCCTCGCCTTGCTGGGCGCGGAATATGACCGTGCCTCCGTCGCCCGGGCGATCGAGACCTGGGAGGCGCCACGGCTGGACGAGGCGGCCGCCGCCGCCGGCTTGCCCGCCGCCATGATGCGGGAGTTCAGCGAATGGGACGCGCATCCGCAGGAGCAGGCCCTGGCCGGACTGCCCGTCATCGAGATCACCCGAATCGGTGACGCCCCGCCCCAGCCCCTGCCGGGCGCGGCGGATCGGCCCCTATCCGGCCTGCGCGCGGTGGAACTGACCCGCATCATCGCCGGGCCAGTCTGTGGCCGCGCGCTGGCGGCGCATGGGGCGGATGTGATGCTGGTGACGGGACCGCACCTGCCCTCCATTCCAACGCTGGTGGCGGATACGGGGCGGGGAAAGCGATCCGCGGCGCTGGACCTGCGGGAGGAGGCGGGGCGCGAGGCGCTGCGCGGTTTGATCCGGGGGGCCGACCTCTTCATCCAGGGCTACCGCCCCGGCGCCCTCGCGGCGCGCGGATTCGGGCCCGGGGAAGTGGCGGCGTTGCGGCCCGGCATCGTTTGCGTCTCCCTCTCCGCCTATGGGCGCGCCGGACCCTGGGCCGGGCGGCGGGGATTCGATTCCCTCGTCCAGACCGCCACCGGCTTCAACGACGCGGAGGCCGAGGCGGCCGGTGCCCCTGGCATACCCAAGCCGCTGCCTTGTCAGGCGCTGGACCATGGCGCGGGCTACCTGATGGCCCTCGGTGCCCTGGCCGCCCTGATCCGGCGCGCGGAGGAGGGGGGAAGCTGGCATGTCCAGGTCTCGCTGGCCCGCACGGGCCTTTGGCTGCGCGGGCTGGGGCGGGTCGCGGACGGCTTCGCCGCGCCGCCGCCCGGCCCGGAGCCCCGTTTCATGGAGGAGACGGACACCCCCTTCGGCCGGATGTCGGCGGTGGGCCATGCGGCCATCCTGCCGGACACACCCGCCCGGTGGTCGCGTCCGGCCGTGCCGCTGGGCACGGACGAGGCATGCTGGGCATGAGTCTGGTGCCGCCCGGGGAAGGCCTGCTCCGCCGCGCCCGCAGGGACCAGCCCTTTGCGGCCCCATCGGACGAGCCCTGCGCGACATGCGCCAGTGCCGTCCCCTATACGGGACTCGGATGGTGGGTTACGGCCTCCCGGCCGCGGCCATCCTTCATCGGCGGAACGCACGGCCGCGCTGCCGGACGTGATCGACCCTGGCTGAAGGGGAAAGTGCCATCCCTCACCAGGGCTACCGGGCCAAAGGCGCCCTCTGCAAACCCTGTTGGAACCTTCCGAGCGGATTGCCGCTTGATCCGCATTACAGGAATTCCATATATCTCACACGCAGGGGAAGGCGAGTGCCCTCCCCGGGAGGAGTTCTGAACCCCATGGCCTTCGGTCCCGACAACCGATTCCAGCGCGGCACGTCCGCCTGGACGCAGCCGATGGGCCGCGCCGCCACCGATGCCGCCACGCTCGATGCCGGCCTGCGCGCCTATATGCTGCGCGTCTACAACTGGATGGCGTCCGGCCTCGCGCTGACAGCCATCACCGCCTATGTCATCGCGAACACCGGCCTGGCCGAGCTGTTCTTCCAGGTGGTGCGCACCCCGCGCGGCCTGGCGACGCAGCCGACGATCCTAGGCTTCATCGCGATCTTCGCGCCGCTGGCCTTCGTGATGGTGCTGTCCTTCGGCATCAACCGGCTGTCCAAGGGCGCGACACAGGCGCTGTTCTGGGCCTTCTGCGTGGCGATGGGCGCCAGCATGGCGAACATCTTCGTTGTCTATGTCGGCGCCTCGGTCGCCAGCACCTTCTTCGTCACCGCCGGCATGTTCGCGGCTGTCAGCCTCTACGGCTACACCACGAAGGCCGACCTGACGCGGATGGGCGGCTTCCTGATGATGGGCCTGATCGGCATCCTCATCGCCGGCCTGGTCAACGCCTTCATCGGCAGCACGGCGCTGCAGTTCGCGATCAGCGTGATCGGCGTGGTGGTCTTCACCGGCCTCACCGCCTACGACACGCAGCGGATCAAGAGCGACTACATCGAATACGCCTATGCGGAGGGTTCCGATGAGGCGGCCAAGCGTTCGGTCTTCGACGCGCTGGGCCTTTACCTGAACTTCGTGAACCTCTTCCAGCTTCTGCTGCAGTTCATGGGCGTTCGCCAGCAGTCCGACTGATCCGGGCAAGAGCCTGAAGACCGAACCCCGGGGAGCGATCCCCGGGGTTTTTCTTTGCCCGAATGTCCGGGCGTGGGTGCCTGGACGCATGAGGGGCAGGCATGAAAAAGCCCGGCCTCGTGTCCGGGGCCGGGCTACGC
>DATCMG010000789.1:0-3218 GCA_036563555.1 Roseomonas sp.
CAGTCATTTTTGATGGTTTTTAGGAATTGTCTATAAAATAATTCATTGCTCGATGATCACGATCCGGAGATCGTATGGTCAGCCAACAAGGCCGGAGGAAGATCAGTGGCGTACTTGTGTTGTGAGGACCGCAGCTTCAAAGCCCATCTTGCAGCAGTCATTGGCACGCTCTGCTGCATGGCCGAATACGTTGCCGACAAGGGCGACGCACGCGTTTCGAGCGTCCTGCTCAACACTGCGGACCTCCTTGAGGTTGCGATCGGCGCCCCGATGAAGGCAGCAGCGCAGGCAACCTTTCCAAAGGCAAACTTCGGCTACTCCGTGACCGAAGAAGCCGGCCACGCTCAGTTCTGAAGGTACCAACGTCTGCGGGCGCCGCTGCTACTCAAAGGCAAGGCGGAGAGGTTACAAGGTTGCGCGTACCCCCTCCTGGCGCTAAACGCCCGCACTTCGCGCTTCCGGTCGGCATCGGCGGCGCCACAACCCATGGAACCCGCCCGATGAAGTCCGACATCCACCCCGAGTACCACGAGATCACGGTCATCATGACCGATGGCACGACCTACAAGACCCGTTCCTGCATGGGCAAGGAAGGCGACACGCTGCGCCTGGACATCGATCCGAAGTCCCACCCGGCCTGGACCGGCGTGCAGCGGGTGATGGACACGGGCGGCCAGATCGCCAAGTTCAACAAGAAGTTCGCCGGCATCGGCTCCCGCAAGGGCTGATCCGCGCCTGCCGCAAAGCAGGATTGCATTCGCCGCATATCGAAGAGGGCTCTGGCGCTTGAAGCGCCGGGGCCCTTTTCCCATTTTCTGTCCTGTCAGCGGCGCCCGAATGGGGCCGCGGACGTGAGGCGAACCGGACGCACGGCCCGATCGGGGGTGCATCAACCGGGAAGCTTCGCAGTGCCAACCGAAGATGACCTTGCTCCCGCAGGAGGTTTCTCGTGAACGCTCTCGACCTTTCTCCCCTTTTCCGCACCGCCATCGGCTTCGACCGTCTGGCACGCCTGATGGACACGGCCCGCGCGGCCGCCGATGCCCCCTCCTACCCGCCCTACAACATCGAGCGCATGGCGGATGACGCCTACACACTGACGATGGCCGTGGCCGGCTTCGGGCAGGACGACATCGAGATCACCGCGCAGGACAACGTGCTCCTGATCTCCGGCAAGGCGCCGCAGACCCAGGATGACAGCCGTTACCTCCATCGCGGCATCGCTGGCCGTGCCTTCGAGCGCCGCTTCGTCCTCGCGGACCATCTCCGCGTGGATGGTGCCCACCTTGAGAACGGCCTGCTCAGCATCGCGCTGAAGCGCGAAGTGCCCGAGGCGCTGAAGCCCCGCCGCATCTCGATCGGCAACAGCCGCCCGCAGCAGCAGGCGATCGAGGGCCGCGCCGAAGCCGCGAACGCCCAGGACAGCCAGGCCCAGGCGGCCTGACACCCCAGGGTTGCAGGAACAGGGGGCCGGCGGGGCAATCCGCCGGCCCTTTTCCTTATCCGGGCTTGCGGAAGAAGCTGTCCGCCGCCGCACGCTGCGCCGCCCGCCTGGCAATCGCCTCCTCCGCCCGGACGATCTCGGCCTTCAGCGCCTCGACATAGGCGCGCAGCGTTTCCTCCGACCATTCGGCCAGCGCCGCCGGGGTGAACCCTCCCGCCCCTGGGCGCCGTCGCTCCTCTTCTTCAAACATCATGCTCTTCTTCTCCTTCCGGCTTTGACCGTCCCCATCCCCCTCTCTATATCCCCACGCAACCGCCCAGGGGGCCCGCCGGCCCCTGCCGACCGACCGCCACGGGCCGCGACGAGGTTCCCGACATGTCCACCCCCCTGATGCCCAAGGCCACCGCCGTGTGGCTGATCGACAAAACCTCCCTCACCTTCGACCAGGTGGCGGATTTCGTCGGCATGCACCCACTCGAGGTACAGGCCATCGCCGATGGCGAGGTAGCCCAGGGAATCGTCGGCTACGACCCCGTCGCCAACGCCCAACTCACCCGCGAGGAGATCGCCCGCTGCGAGGCCGATCCCAACGCGCGCCTGGTGATGATGGAAAGCCACCTTCCCCAGCCGAAGATGCGCGGCAAGGGCGCCCGCTACACCCCCGTGGCGAAGCGCAACGACCGGCCGGACGGCATTGCCTGGCTGCTGCGCAACTACCCCCAGTTGACCGACGCGCAGGTCGCCAAGCTCCTCGGCACCACCAAGGAGACGATCGCCAAGGTGCGCGACCGCAGCCACTGGAATTCCGCGAACATCAAGCCGCGCGATCCGGTGATCCTCGGCCTTTGCACCCAGTCCGACCTGAACGCGCTGATCATTTCCATCGGCGCCCAGCCGGTCCCGACCGCGGTGGAGGACGACGCGGCCTGAGGCCGTTTCTTCCTCTCAGCACATGAAGAAGGGCGGGCCCCGCGAGGGACCCGCCCTTTTCATTTAGCGGAACGCATGGCCCATGGGCCGCGCACCGCGAACCTCATTGCGGTCGGAGCCTTTGTGCCTCGAAGCGCTCCATCTCTTCCTTCAACCGAAGCTTCTCCCGCTTCAGCCGCGCCAGTTCGAGACTGTCCGGCATGGGCCGGGCATCCTCCTGGAGGATACGAAGGTCCAGAGCCTGGTGACGGTCCTTGAGCGACTGTAGCCGGTGCGGGTTCAGCATACGCGTGATCCTCATTCCTGCTTGGTACGGTCAGTTCGGTCATGTCCGCACGGCGGCTGTCACCGCCGCGCGCAAGATGATATGGCAAGTCCCAGCCGGGGCGCGAGAAAACTCACGCTCTTATCAACCCGCCCGTTGCCCGCCCGTCTCGCCGGCGGAAACGGGGCGCCCGACCCATCGGGGGATCATGCTGGCCGAACGCGACAGCCTTCTCCGCCGCCTGCACGAGCTGCGGAGCGAGCACCGGGACCTCGACACCGTCATTTCGCGCCTCGAGGACAGTCTCCATGACCAACTCCAGCTCCAGCGCCTCAAGAAGCGCAAGCTGAAGCTGAAGGACGAGATCTCCTGGCTGGAAAGCCGCCTCGTCCCGGACATCATCGCATGAGCGGAACAATGAACGGCGCCCCTCCCCTGGTCGGCATCATCATGGGCTCGCGCTCCGACTGGGAGACGATGCGCCACGCCGCCGAAATGCTGGAGGGGCTGGACGTGCCCCATGAATGCCGGGTGGTCTCCGCCCACCGTACCCCGCGGCGCATGGTCTCCTATGCGGAG
>DATCMG010000794.1:0-3057 GCA_036563555.1 Roseomonas sp.
CGTGGTCGGACAAGCCTTCTCCTGGTGCATCGTGGCGCTCACCCTCGTCGTCACCTATGAGGTCGTTGCCCGCTATGCCTTCCGCGCGCCGACGACCTGGGGCTACGACGTCAGCTACATGCTCTATGGCACGTTGTTCATGATGGCGGGCGCCTATGCGCTGTCGCGCAACGGGCATGTGCGCGGGGATTTCCTGTACCGCATGATGGCGCCGCGCCGGCAGGCCTGGCTCGACCTCGTGCTCTACATCCTGTTCTTCTTCCCCGCGATCTTCGCCTTCATGATCGCCGGCTGGCATTTCTTCGAGGACAGCTACCGCCAGAGCGAGCGGTCGATGTTCTCCCCCAGCGGACCGGTGATCTGGCCCTTCAAGCTACTGATCCCCGTGGTCGGCTTCCTGCTGCTGCTACAGGGGCTGGTGGAGGTGGTGCGCTGCATCCACTGCATCCGCGATGGCAAATGGCCGCAGCGCCTCTCTGACGTGGAGGAGATGGACCAGCTCATCCTCGCCCAGGCCGAGGCGCGCGGCGCGGAGGCGCTGGCCGCCGACCTGGCCCGCGGCGCAGAGATCACGCCCGTCCCCCCCGCCGAGGCGGCGCGGCGCGAGCGCGCGGGCGACCAGCAGGACGGCCGTTGACGCAACCCGAACCCGCGCGAGGCCAAGCCCCGGCATGAGCGATCCCGCCCTCGGCCTGACCATGCTCGGGCTTTTTCTGTTCTTCATCCTGCTGGGCTTCCCCATCGCCTTCACCTTGATGGCGATGGGGTTGTTCTTCGGCTATCTCGGCATGGGCGATCGGATCTTCGACCTGCTGGTCCAGCGCACTTATGCCGTGATGGCGAATGACGTGCTCATCTCCGTGCCGCTCTTCGTCTTCATGGGCTATGTGATCGAGCGGGCGAACATCCTCGACCGATTGTTCCGATCACTGCAGATGGCATCGGGCAACATACCGGGATCGCTCGCCGTCGCGACGCTCGCCACCTGCGCACTCTTTGCCACGGCCACGGGCATCGTCGGCGCGGTGGTGACGCTGATGGGGCTGCTCGCCTTCCCGGCGATGCTGAGGGCGGGCTACGACGTGCGGCTGGCCTCCGGCGTCACCTGCGCGGGCGGGTGCCTGGGCATCCTCATCCCGCCCTCGATCATGCTGATCCTCTATGGCGCGACCGCAGGTGCCTCGGTCGTGCAGCTCTACGCCGCCGCCTTCATCCCGGGCGTGACCCTCGCGGTCTGCTACATGCTCTATGTCATTATCCTGGCCATGCTGAAGCCGAAGTTGGCGCCCCCGCTGCCGCCGGAGGAGCGCAACGTGCCCTTCATGCGGGTAGTATGGGCCCTCATCTCGTCCTTCGTGCCCCTGGCGCTGTTGATCGCCTCCGTGCTCGGCGCGATCCTGATGGGGCTGGCAACGCCGAGCGAGGCGGCGGCGATGGGCAGTCTCGGCTCGGTCGTCCTCGCGATTCTCTACCGCGCCTTCACCTGGGCGAAGCTGCGGGAGAGCGTGTACCTGACGGCCCGCACCTCGGCGATGGTGTGCTGGCTCTTCGTCGGCTCCTACATCTTCTCCTCGGTCTTCGGCTATCTCGGCGGACAGTCGGTGGTCGAGGAGTTCGTGAAGTCGCTACCGCTGAACAGCTTTACCTTCATGATCCTGGCGCAGGCGATCATCTTCGTGCTGGGCTGGCCGCTGGAATGGACGGAGATCATCGTGATCTTCGTGCCGATCTTCCTGCCGTTGCTGGATGATTTCGGCGTCAGCCCGCTCTTCTTCGGCGTGATGATCGCGCTCAACCTCCAGACCTCCTTCCTCTCCCCGCCCGTCGCGATGGCAACCTTCTATCTCAAGGGCGTGGCGCCGAAGCATGTGCGGCTGGAGGACATCTTCGCCGGCGTGATGCCCTTCATCTACATCGTCGTGGCCACCATGGTGCTGATGTATTTCGTGCCGGAGATGGTCACCTGGCTGCCCGAGACGCTTTATGGCGGAAATATCACCGGTGATCCTGCGCTGACCGTCGATGCTCCGCCGAGCGGAGGCTTCGCCGAAGAGGAGCAGATACGCCAGTGACCCGTACCGGCCGCGCCGCCGCCTGGATCGCGGAGGCGCTCTCCACCGGCAACCCCCTCGCGGATCTGCCGCCGGAGATTGCTCCCCGTGGCCGTGCGGAGGGCGAGCGCGTGGCGCTGCTCGCGCTGCAATCCCTGGGCATCGCGCCCTGTGGGATACGCGTGGTGGGCGGCGTCGCGGGGCCAATGATCGAAGGCCGCCTGCTGCCCGATGGCGCCACCGCCGCACCACTGCGCCATTCCCTCTGGACGGCAGCCCTTATCGGCGTGCTGGATCGCCCCCTGGAACCGGATGACGATGCACCGCCAGTGCTGGCCGCGTTGCACCCAGCGCTCGACGCCGCGGATCACCGCTTCACGCAGGCGCCCGCCAGCGTGGCGTTGCGCACGGCCGATCTGGGCGGGCTGGGCTTCGTCGTCGCCGGCGCGCGCCTGGCGCCGCCGCCGGAGGCACTGGCCATCAGCACCACACGCGTTACCGTGGCCGATGCGCTGGCCCCGGCCGCGGCGGCGGCGCGGCGCATGGGTGGCCTGCCGGCGGGGGCGCTTCTGATCGTCGCAGGCCTGTCCGCCCCGCTCGCCGCCGATGGGAACGGTCACATCGCGATCGACTTCGGAGGAATGGGAAAGGTGACGGCGCGCCTGGGTTGAGCGCCCCTGCGGCACCCTCGCCACATTCTGGCCGAAGGTTGCGATGTCTTAAGGGTTTCCGCTAGCGGCACCGCACGGGCTTGTTCTAGCGTCGCCGCGACGGGTCTGCGCGACGGCTCGTCCCCAGGCTGGCCGGCATCGGCCGTCTGAGGCAACCGAGGTCCGGGCAGCGTCGCGCCCCGGGGGGATTCAGGACCAAGCCCAACCATGAGCACCGCCTATTCGACACCCGTGGTGGCCGAGAAGAACCGCCCGATGACCCGGGAGGAGAGGAAGGTCATCCTCGGCTCCTCCCTCGGCACCGTCTTCGAGTGGTACGACTTCTACCTCTACGG
>DATCMG010000803.1:0-3347 GCA_036563555.1 Roseomonas sp.
CGCGGTCCCGGTAGCGCCGGCAGAGCAGCGCAATTCCCGCCGTGCTCCGGGCCAGCTCTGCCATGACCGGCCGGGCCGCACCGATCAGGGGATCGCGTTGCTGCATCCGGTAATCGAGTTCCATCACGCGGGGGCCGAGGGTGAAACCGCGGTCCGGAATGGCAGCGACCAGCCCTGCATCGGTCAGGGTCTTCAGGTGGCGGTACAGCGTGGACCGGGAGAAGCCGAGCGCCTGGTGCAACGCCTCGAAGCTCAGCAACCCGTCCGGTGCCTCCTCCAGCACGTCGAGGACACGCAGCATCCGCCCGGGGCTCGTCTCCGACGTCACCGGCCGGTCAATCCCGGATATTGAGACCAATCACGAGGCCTGGGGGCTGGCGATTCCATGTCCGCAGCCTATCACTCCTGACAGCCGCTGGCGCGGGGTCAGCCCGCCCCTCCGGTGGAAGGAGCGCGCCAGCCATAGCCACCCTCCTCGATCTTCCGCTGGGTGATCGGGCGGATGAGGGCGAGCAGGCCCAGCGTCACCGTGCTCGGCAGGTTGCGCCGCATGACGAGGGCGAGGTTGCGGCGGATCGGCGGCTCGACGATTCGGCGGGCGCCCATCAGCCCTTGTGCGATCTCCTCCATGAACAGGCCGTAGGGGACCACCGTGCAGTGGCTGCGCTGCATGATCAGCGCCCGTTTCACCTCCGCGGGCTCCACGTCGAGCCCGATGTTCAGGCGAACGCCGCTGAGGGTTGCCGCATCCTCGATGACGCGGCGTGCGCCGTGGAAGCGGTGGTCCAGAACCAGCGGAAGACCGGCGAGCTCCGCCAGGGGCACCGTGCCTGCCGCCCGGTCCACCCGATCCGGCGGGCCGACGAGGAACAGGTCCTCCTCATAGAGCGGGTGGATGGAGAGCGCCTCGTGCGGCTCCGGATCGTAGCAGAAGGCGGCACCCAGCTCCGTGCCGGCCAGTAGCCCACGGCGGTGGTCATCCGAGAGGCCGGCCCGAAGATAGAGCCGCAATTCCGGCATATGGGCAGCAGCCTCGGTCAGCAGGTCGGGGACAAGGGTCTTGCCCGAGGTGGGCGTGAAGCCAAGCACCACCTGCATCTCCGTGCGGCCGGCGAAAGGCTCGACCGCCGCCCGGGCGCGGTCCAGAGCCCTCAGCACCGCCCGTGCCTCGACGAGGAAGGCGTGGCCGGCGGGGGTGAGCACGACGCCGCGCGAATGCCGGTCGAGGAGCCGTACCCCGAGATGCCCTTCGAGGTTCTTCGCGTGGGCGCCGAGCGCGGGCTGCGAGAGATTCAGGAGCCGCCCGGCCGAGGTGAAGCTCCCGGCCTCGGCGACCGCGACGAAGCACCGGATCTGCTGGAGCAGCATGATGAGCGCGACGCGTCCTTCAGTTCTTCGATGCGGACGCTAGTCCGCGCCTTCCCGCGGAGGCAAGCGAGGCGCTGTGGGCACTCCGCCGGCAAAGCAGAAGCGAGGCTTATGTCTTCTATTCGCCATCGGGTCTGGCTGGCGGCGGGGCCATGGGATCAACTGCGATCGGCGCCATGAGAACCGGACGAGACCGGCCGGACGCCGCGGGAGGATCACCGATCCATGCCATCACGTCTCGGCCGCCGGTCCCTCGGGCCGCTGACGGCCCTGGCCGCCACGGGCCTTCTCACTTCGTCGCGCCCGGCCCATGCGGCCTGGCCCGAGCGCCAGATCACGCTGATCCTGCCCTTCCCCACAGGGGACCGCGCATGAGCGCCGGACGGGTCCATGACGTCGTTGTCGTCGGCGCCGGCAACGCCGCGCTCTGCGCCGCCCTGGCGGCCCGCGAGGCCGGGGCCGATGTGCTCGTGCTTGAAGCGGCGCCCGAGGCCGAGGCCGGGGGCAATTCCCGCTACACCGCCGGCGCCTTCAAGTTCTGCTACGAGGGCGCGCAGGATATCCACGCGCTGGTGCCTGACCTGACCGAGCAGGAGCGGGCGAGGACCGATTTCGCCAGTTACACGCCGGAGCGCTTCTACGACGACCTGTTTCGCGTCACGCGCTACCGGACCGATCCCGGCATGGCCGACCAACTCGTCACCCGGTCACGCGACACGATGTTCTGGCTGCATGGTCAGGGGGTCCGCTTCACGCCGATCTGGGGACGCATGGCGGTGCGGAGCCCCGAGGGGCGCTTCGCCTTCAGCGGGGAACTGGTGCTGGACGCCTGGGGGGGCGGCCAGGGCCTGATCGCGGCGGAACTGGCTTCGGCCGCGAAGGCGGGCATCGAGATCCGTTACGACCACCGCGCCGCCGGACTGATCTTCGATGGCGTCGCCGTGCGCGGGGTGCGCGCGCGCACTGCCGACGCGCTGGTCGAGATCCCGGCACGCGCCGTCGTGCTCGCCTGCGGCGGGTTCGAGGCGAATGCGGAATGGCGCACCCGCTATCTCGGGCCGGGCTGGGAACTGGCGAAGGTGCGAGGCACGCGTTTCAACACCGGCGAGGGGATCCGGATGGCGCTCGAAATCGGCGCCATGTCCACCGGCCACTGGTCAGGCTGCCATTCCGTCGCCTGGGACAACAACGCCCCACCCACGGGCGATCTTGAGGTCGGCGACGGGTTCAACAAATTCTCCTACCCCTACGGCATCATGGTGAATGCGGAGGGCCGCCGCTTCATCGATGAGGGCTCGGACCTGCGGATCCGCACCTATTCGAAGATGGGCCGCGCCATTCTGGGGCAGCCGGATGGCTTCGCGTGGCAGGTCTTCGACGCCAAGACGATCCCGCTGCTGACCGACACCTACCGGATGCGCGGCGTGGCGAAGCAGCGCGCAGATACGCTGGAGGAGCTGGCTGGAAAGCTGGAGGGCGTGAACCCCGCCGGCTTCCTCGACGAGGTGCGCCGCTTCAACGCGGCGGTCCGCACCGACATTCCCTTCGACCGGCAGGTCACCGATGGCCGCCGCACGGAGGGATTGGCGGTGAACAAGAGCAACTGGGCCCAAGCCATCGAGGAGCCGCCTTTCGAGGCCTACCAGGTCGGCTGCGGCATCACCTTCACCTTCGGTGGCCTCGCAACCGACCCGCCGACCGGCCGGGTGCTGGACGTGTCGCGGCGCCCCATTCCCGGCCTTCATGCGGCGGGGGAGCTGGTTGGAGGCCTGTTCTACTTCGGATACCCCGGCGGGGCAGGCCTGACGGCCGGCGCCGTGTTCGGCCGGCTGGCGGGACAGGCGGCCGCAGAGCACGCGCGCAGCGGCGGTTCCTGACAAGGCTGGTCGTCTGCGCCGCCGTCGGTCCCTTCATCGCGCGGCGAAGAAACGATCAGGAGACAGGGCCGCCCGGGGCCACCCGCAATTGACACCCCCGCC